>JBGOVF010000138.1:0-6520 GCA_041477975.1 Tepidiformaceae bacterium | reverse complement strand
GTGCCGAAGTACTCCTTGAAGATGTCCTCATGCTCGCGCAGGGCCTGGTCGGTGCCGAGGAAGATGACGCCGAGCTTCTCGAGGTCTTCGCGGATATTGTGGTAGACGACTTCGGAGTCGTACTGGGCGCCGACGCCGGCGAGGAACTTCTTCTCAGCCTCGGGGATTCCGAGCTTGTCGAAGGTGTTGCGGATGTACTCCGGGACGTCCTCCCAGGAGCGTTCGTCGCGATCGGTGGCGCGGACGAAGTAGCGGATGTTGTCGAAGTCGATCTCCTTCAGGAGTTCGCTTCCCCAGGCCGGGTCTTCACGCTGATAGAACAGTTCGAGCGACCTCAGGCGGAACTCACGCATCCACTGGGGCTCGTCCTTCATGTCCGAGATCATGTTCACGACATCTGCGGAGAGGCCGCGGTTGCTCTTGAAGAAAGCCTCTTCGGTGTCGTGGAAGCCGAACTTCGTTTCGTAGTCGTCCTTGGTGATGAGGTCGGCTGTTGTGGTCATGGGACCCTCCTCAGGCCGTCGCAGAAGCGGCGAGCGCCGCTTCCATTTCGTCGTAACCGGTGACTTCGAGCTCTTCGGCCAGTTCGGGCCCGCCGGAGCGGACGATGCGCCCATCGATGAGGACGTGGACGAACTGGGGCTTCACGTAGTTCAGGAGCCGCTGGTAATGGGTGATGAGCAGGAGGCCCATCTCGGGGTTCATGAGCGCGTTGACGCCTTCGGCGACGGTGCGCAGGGCATCGATATCGAGGCCGGAGTCTGTTTCATCGAGGACGGCCATGGAGGGTTCGAGCATCGCCATCTGGAGCATCTCGGCGCGCTTCTTTTCGCCGCCGCTGAAGCCATCGTTGACGTAACGGCGGGCGAAGTCCTGGTCCACCTTGAGGATGTCCATCTTCTTGAAGAGCGCTTCGCGGAACTCGCGGATGGGGACATCGGCGCCGCGGACGGCGTTCACGGCCTGGCGGAGGAAGTTCACCATCGTCACGCCGGGGATTGCGACCGGGTACTGGAAGGCGAGGAAGAGGCCCTGGCGGGCTCGCTCATCAACCTTCATGGTAAGGAGCTTCTGGCCTTTGAAGAGCACGTCGCCAGCGGTCACTTTGTAGCTGGGGTGGCCCATGAGGACGTTCGCGAGTGTGCTCTTGCCGGAGCCGTTGGGCCCCATGATGGCGTGCACTTCGCCCTTGCTGATGGTGAGCGAGAGGCCCTTGAGGATCTCTTTGTCGCCAATTTTCGCCCGGAGATTCCGGATCTCCAGCAGAGGTGTGTTGCTCATGGAACTCCTTACCGTACTTCGATCAGATCCTGGCTGCGGTGGCCGCGGACCAGGTACTCGCAGACCGGCGAACCATCGACGATCCGGTTGAGTTGTTCGACATCGAGGCCGAGCAGCAGCTCGATCGCCTTGCGGTCCGATTCGCAGGGGAGCTTCGAGATGGAAGCGGCCTGGTGATAGGGGCAGGCACCGTTGACCAGGTGGAAGCCATCAGCCTCGGAGCGCCAGCTTTCGAGGATGCCTTCTTCGCGCAGGCTTTCCGTGACCTGCGCGACGAGCTCTTCATCTGTATGGGCGGCGACTTCTCCGCGATGCCGCGACGCGAGCGATTCGGCCACGCTGGCCATAACCGAGGCGATAACGTCGTCCCGCTCGCCGAGGCCGTGGAGCATGCGCGCAAGGAGGTCGGCATAGTGGGGCGGAATTGGGGCAGCGGCCTCGGTTGCGTGGTAGGCGTGGTACGGGCGGCCGGTGCGCTGCTTCACCGCGCGGACGTCGACAAGGCCATCGGCGCGAAGGTTATCGAGGTGGCGGCGCACGGCCGCCGTCGTGATACCGAGTTCAGCGGCCAGGTCTTCGACGCGCGCTTCGCGGTGGTGGATCACGAAGTCGAGGATGCGTTCGCGGGTACCCTGCATGAGACCAGTGTACGCCGACCGCCCTGCTTTTTCTACTTTTCCGTTATTAAAGTCCCTGATAGCACGAATCAGGCGCCAGTCATCACCGGGATGAGGATTGCGACGTGGAAGTACGCCGCGGCGAGACCGGCGGCAGCCACGGCCAGCGGGAGCGTTGCCCGGAGCGCGCGCGTAGAGACCGGCGCGGGTCCGCGAAGAGTCCACGCCCCACTCAGCAGGGCTGCCGCGGCCCCGGCCAAGGCGAGCATCGGTACCATGACGAACGAGGCGAGCAGGCCCGTGAGCAGCGGCATCGCAGGCGCATCGCCGGCTTCCGCGGCGGCATCGAGCGACCGGCCCGAGGCAATCCACGCGGCCGCGAGCACCGCCGGGACGAGGATCGCGACCGTCGAGCTCTTGAGCGCGAGTTCGATGGTGCTATCGAGGAGCCGCGGCCGTTCCCAGCTGAGTTGCGTGCCGGTGGTGGATCGAGCCATGGGCGCCTCGCGAACCAACTGTACACCCGGCCAGCGCCTCAGGACCGGCCGGTCGCGCTGGCCTTTATCGCGCGATTTTGGGAGTTGGTGTGGAAGGAGAGGTGACGGTCGGAGACAAGACCGAAGAAGCGGCCTTTGCGGTAGAGCCCGTGCGAGCCGAAAAGGCGGCGCGTCTCGACTCCGAGCCGCGCCATGGCCTCGAGGGCGTGCGCAAGCAAATCGTCGTCGCGCACGTCAGGCGCGGGGGGCCGGGCCGCCCCCCTGGGGGCGCGAAAGGCCGGAGGGGAGTGCCGGAGTCAGGTCCTGTGACGGGCGGCGGCTCTCGGTCTCGGCCGCTGGCGCCGAAGCCGGCTCCTCGTCGGCGGCGGGGCGGCGGACGGCGCGGCCGAATTCTGCCCCGAGGAGAAGAATTGAGGCGTTGACGAACATCCAGAGCAGGAAGGCGAGGGCGGTGCCGAAGCCGGCGTAAATGGCGGTGTCGCGCGAGTAGCCCGAGACGGTGATGAGGATCGCTACGGCGTTCTTGGCGAGTTCGAAAAGGACCGTGGCGAGCGCCGCGCCCGAAAGCGCCTCCTTCCAGGGAGGGCGGGCCGTCGGCACGTACCGGTAGAGCAGAGCGAAGAGTGAGAACGACGCGAGCGCGGGGAGGAAGTAGGACGAGACGTGGATGGCGCGGTTCGCGTTGAGGTCCAGCGGGCCCCAGTGGCCGAGGCGTTCGAGCGCGAACTGGGTGGCGCCGGTGAGGCCAACCGAGAGGAGGATGAGCAGGCCCAGGCAGGGGATGAGCATGATATCGATGAGCTTGCCGTGCCAGTAGGGGCGCGTCTGCTTGAGGTGTGTTGCCGCGTTAAGGCCGCGCCGGACCGCCGCGAAGATCCCGCTCGAGGACCAGATCAGGAAGAGTACGCCGAAGCCCAAGCTGGCGAAACTCATGTCGTGCGCGCGTGCCACGATTTCGTCAACGTTGGAGCGCACCGACTGGCTCTCCTGGAGCGGGATCTGCTCGAAGACGAAATCGGTGATCCGCGACTGATCGACGACGAGGCCGAAGATGGAGAGCGTGATGAGGCTGAGCGGGATAATCGAGAAGATCGCGTAATAGGCGATGGCTGCGGCGTACGTCGAGCAACTGTCTTCCATGTAAAGCTGGAAGGTTGTGCCAATGACGGAAACCGGCCGCCGGATGAGGCGGGGGACACCACGGCAGGCCCGCGCGTACCAATCCATCATCCGGGCGCCCCATCCACGGGGTTTCCCGCGAGCTGCCGGAACATTCGTACATAGTCGTGCAAGTAGCGGGTTATAAGGAACTGGTCGCGCACATGCTCACGCCCGGCCGCGCCCATCCTTTGGCGGAGCGCCGGGTCGCAGAGCAGTTCGCTGAGGCGGGTGGCGCATTCTTCGGCACTGTTCACCAGGTAGCCGCTCTGGCCATCTTCAATCTGGAGGGGGATCCCTCCGGCGTTGCCACCAATGCACGGCTTGCCCTTCCAGAGCCCTTCGGCCACGACCAGGCCGAAGCCTTCGCGGGTGGACTTCTGAATCACTACCTGAGCGGCCTGCTGGAAGGCGTTCACTTCAAGGTTGCCGACGCCATTGAGGTTGGTGAGGACTTTGATGTCGTAGTCCTCGCCGCAGCGGCGGAGGACCTTTTCGTACCAGTCCCAGCCTTCGGGGTCGTCGTTCGCCATGGAGCCGACGAGGACGAGTTGTAGGCCCGGGTGCGTACGCTTGGCCCGGCGGTAAGCATCGATGACGCCGAGGGGATCCTTCCAGGGGTCGAACCGGGAGACCTGGCAGACCATGGGACGTGCCGGATCGACGCCGTAGCGGTCGAGAACGGCGCGAACACCGGCTTCGTCCATGGGCGCGTTCTTTGGGCTGAGAGGATCGATCGCGGGTGGGGCGATGAAGAGGTTGCGCTCCGGGACGCCTTCGCGGACGTATTGATGCATGGTCCAGACGGAGCCGTCGAATTCGGTTACGAAGGGGCGCAGAAGGTCCCAGGCCTCTGGCTGGGCATCGGTGAGGTCGATGTGGCAGCGCCAGAGCCATTTGCCGCCGGGGTTTTCGCCGGATGCGCGGAGGATCTTGAGGAGCGGTGCGGGTTGTGGGTCGTGGATGACGACGTAGTCGTACTCCTCCCACTCGGCGGTGTTGAGGCGATTCTGTTCCACCCAGGTGTGGCGGTCGTCGGCGGTCCATTCGTGCGCCTTGCCCTGGAGGGCGTTGTGCATTGCCTTTGTGACCTTGAAGAATTCGTCTGTGCCGGAAATGACCTTCCAGTCGGCGAGGATGCCGAGGTCGCGCATGAGTGGGACGAGCGATCCGAGGATTTCGGCGACGCCGCCGCCGTAGGCCGTTGCGTTGACGTGGAGCACGCGCGCGCCGGCGAGGGGGTGGGCATCGCGCTGAATGGCTTCGATGACCCCCGGACGCACAGACGAGCGATAACTTTCGAGGTGCTTCGCGGCGACGGGGACGGGAGTCAGCATCGATTCATGATAGTGCCGGGGAAGGTGTCGATACGGTCAGTTCGGGGCTGGAACGCGATCTGTAGCGAAATCGCCACAGGCGAGGCGATCGAGAGCGGCGTCCCAAACGGGAGTGACGTTCGGCCAGGCGAAGCGAGTGGCGGAGGCGCGGAGTGAGGTCGTGTCCGGGAGCGGGCCCGTGAGGAGCGCGCGGAGCTTGCTTTCGAACTCGGCTTCGGTTTCGAAGAGGCAGGTTGCGCGTAGCTCCGGCGGAACGAGCGCCGGGTAGTTGAAGCGGTTCGGCGCGACGGGCACGCAGCCGGCGTAGAGCGCCTCCACCATGCCCACGCCGAAGAATTCATGGCGTGTCGTGCTGACGATGATGTCGCTGCGCCAGAGGAGGCGAGCGTAGTCAGCGGCCGAAGCCAGGTAGCCGGTGTGGACGACGCGGTCGGCGAGTGACTCACCGAGTTGCACCAGCGCCGGGTGGGGGTTGGGGCCGGGGTCGCCGGCGAGCGCGAGGCGAAACCGGACGCCATCGGCGAGGCGTTCGACCACGCGGGCGAACATCTCCGGGGCTTTATCGAACTCCCAGCGGTGGTTCCAGAGGACGAGCGGCGGCTCGCCGGGGTCCGGATCGGCGCGGTGCTCGTCCAGCCAGGCGAGTTCGACGCCGATGGGGAGGACGAAGCTCTTCGCTTCGATGGCGTCGATCGACTCGGGGATGAGCCAGTTGTTGGGCTGCGTGGCGAGGGTGCGCAGCGCGCCGAGGAAGTCGACTCGGTGGTAATCGGAGTTGAAGGCGACGCCGTCGGCAACGCAGGCGGCGAGGTAGTTGACCTGCCCGAACCAGGAGTTGAGCTTCGTGCCGCGAAGGCGCGGGTAGGTGAACTGGTTTTCGTGCATGTAGAGAAGCACGGGAAGGCTGGAGAAGCGCGGACGGCTGAGGGCGAGGAAGGCCGGGAGGTCGAGCATGTCCGTGGCGACGAGGAAGTCGAAGTCGCCGGAGAGCGTCGATGATGCGGCGGCGAGTTCCTGGGCGCCGCGGCGCATGCGGCGGCGCCATTCGCCTTCCGGCAGCGTGAGGAGCGCGAATTCGTGGCGGGAGTGGCGGACGAGGCCATCGAGGAAGGCGCGATGGCTGCCGCCGTAGAAGGGCTCGACGAAGAGGCCGCGGGGCATGGAAGGTAACGTAGCGCCGGATCGGGCTGGCCGCGAACATGCGGCCCTCACCCCCCGGCCCCCTCTCCCGACTGCGCGGGCGAGGGGGAGAAGGGTTGTTCCGAGTTAGCCCTGGGCGGAGCCGACCTTGAAGCCTTCGCGGCGCGGGGTGCGCTGCTGACGCTGAGGCGCGGATGCGCCCCAGGACGATTCGCGGCGGCCGGGGACGGCTGGTGTGCCGCCGCGGCGCGGGCCGTTCCACGATCGGTTGTTGTTGCGGTGCTGCTGGTTCGAACCGGCGAAGGCTGGCTGCTGCGGGCGTCGAGCCTGCAGCTCTTCCTGCGGCGGTGTCCATGCTTCGAGGTCGCGGAGGCGTGGGTCGCCGGGAGCCATGGGGACGACGGCTTCGCGGACGCCGGCCTCGCGGCGGAGCATGTTCACGTCGCGCATCTGTTCCGGCGAGACGAGCGTGACGACGAGGCCGGAAGCG
>JBGOVF010000233.1:0-4673 GCA_041477975.1 Tepidiformaceae bacterium | reverse complement strand
GACTCGCGCCCGTCGGACGCCATCGCCCTGGCCGTGCGCGTGGAGGCGCCGATTTACGCGGAAGACGACGTATTGGACCGGGCCGGCGTGGTTCTCGACGAGGACGGACAGCCGGCGGAACAGGCGGGAATTGGTCCCTCCAGGCCGGTCGATGCAGCCGAACTTGAGCGGCTTGGTGCATTCAAGGATTTCATCGAAGGACTCGACCTGGACGACTTCGAGGAACGCAAGAAATAGGGACAGGAAGCGCCCCGAATCCGCTTGCGCATTGCTTCACAATCGGAATATCATGCGCGGGGTCTGGAGTCCGGGCGCCGGGAGGCGAGCTTGGGCAGCTGGGTGGTGCCAACTACCTATTTGCTCGGCGCGGGGTGGTTCTTCGCGACTGCTCTCATCCTTGGCGTGGTCATTGGCCGTTGGGCCGATGGGAAAACCGGCCTTGAGCCCACATTCACACTGGTTGGTATCTTCGTCGGGCTTGCCGTAGCGCTGGTCGGCGGTATCCGCATGCTGATGCCGTTCATGCGCCGCCTGGGCGACGGGGACTCGGAGCAGGGTTGACTTGAAGCGCGTCTATATCGTCGGCATCGCGGTCGTAGCAGTCGTGTGGCTGGCGATCGGGCTGATCATCGCGCAGGGGCCACAGCCGGAGATCATCGTCCCCGCTGAGAAGCTATTCGGGATCGGGCCGCTGAACGTGACCAACACGCTCCTCACGTCGTGGATCGTGATGGCCCTGCTCATCATTCTGTCGCTCTTCGCCACCCGCTCAATGAAGCTGATCCCGGGCGGGCTCCAGAACTTCGTCGAAGCATCGATCGGCTTCCTCGTCAGCCAGATCGAGGAGATCGCGGGCGAGAAGAACGGCCGCCGTTTCTTCATGGTGGTGGCGACGATCTTCCTCTACATCATCTTCAACAACTGGTTCGGATTGATGCCGTTCTTCAACGCGATCGGCAAGACTGAAGACATAAACCACAAGGTGGTCGAGACGATCACCACGCAACAGGAGAGCGGCCAGCCGTTCGCGGACGCCAAGAAGATCGCGGCCTGGAAGATGGATAACGCGGGCGGCATCACGCTCGTCAAGCCGCACGCCAAGGCAGTGGATTTCGACATAGCAGCCGGCTGGTCAGCCGCGCGCGCGACCGACGAGTACGTGCTCTTTCTCGCCGAGAAATACACGAGTTACCGCCGGCCAGCCGACGATGCCGGGGCCGGCCCTTCCAAAGACGATGTGGTGGCTGCCAGGGCCGCGCTGGACGCCGATCCCAAAGCACCCAAACTCACGATTGAAGCGGATGGGCACGGCGGCGAGGGGCTGGAGAGCGAGAGCCTCGGGCAGATCTCGAACATCACGTTCCCCGGCAAGAAACTCGGGCTCGTCATTCCCTACTTCCGGGGGGCCTTTAGCGACCTGAACAACACCCTGGCGCTCGGCATCATCGCCTTCGTTTGCATCGAGTTCTGGGGCTTCCAGGCACTCGGCGTCGGCTACCTCAAGAAGTTCTTCAACCTCAACGGCATCAACTCGTTCGTGGGCGTGCTGGAGCTGCTCTCGGAATTCATCCGCATCATCAGCTTCACCTTCCGGTTGTTCGGCAACATCTTTGCCGGCGAAGTGCTGATCCTGATGCTTACGTTCCTCATGCCGTTCCTCTTCGTGGACATCATCTACGGCCTGGAACTGTTCGTCGGGTTCATCCAGGCCACAGTCTTCGCGTTGCTCACGCTCGTGTTCGCGACGATGGCCGTGGAGCACCACGGCGAGGATGAACATCACGAAGAACATCAAGGGGAAGAGGCTTCGGCCGATGCCCACCATCATCCAGGAGCTGCACAGGCCCACTGAGGCCTGTTCACAGTCAACCCAAACCGCGCCCGGGGACAGCGGCGCACCAGAGGAGTACACCGGACCATGGACATTCTCAGTTTTCTCGCGTACCTGCCGTTCCTCGATGCCATCGGCACGGACGCCGGTAAGGCGCTCGGCGCCGGCCTGGCGATGGGCCTCGGCGCGGTCGGGCCGGCCATCGGCATCGGCATGCTGGTAGGTAAGGCCATGGAAGCCCTCGGGCGCAACCCGGAAGCCCGCGCCGCCATCCAGACGAACATGATTCTCGGCGTGGCGTTCGCGGAAGCCATCGGCATTTACGCGCTGCTCTCCGCCCTCATCATCGCGTTCGTCATCTAACAGCAGGCCAGGAAAGGGTCCCTCATGGACAAGGCAGTCGAAGCACTCGGACTGAACCTGCCCCAGCTAATCGCTCAGATCGCGAACTTCGCGGTCCTGCTGCTGATTCTGCGTCTCACGCTCTACAAGCCGATCCTCAAGATGCTGGACGAGCGCAAGCAGAAGATCGCTGAAGGGCTCAATGCGGCGGAGCTCGCGCGAGCGGAGGCCGCCTCGGCCCAGGTGAACATCCAGGCGCAACTCGACGCGGCACGCAAGGATGGGCAGGAGATCGTCGCGAACGCCCAGCAGATCGCCACGCGCATCCAGGCAGACGCGCGTGAGCAATCGGCGCGCGACCGCGAGGCGGCATTAGAACGGGCACGCACCGAGATTCAGCTCGAACGCGACCGCGCGATCGCAGACCTCCGTGCGGAGTTCGCCGACATCGCCGTTTCCGCGGCCGAAAAGGTCATCAATCAGTCGCTCGACCGGCAGGCGCACCAACGGATCATCGATGAGACGCTGGCCCAGTCGTCGTTCAGCGGGAGTTAGCAATGGCGGACCCCCAGGCCGCAAAGCGGTACGCACAGGCAGCGTTCGAAATAGCTTCCGAGTCCGGCACGGTTGAGACCTGGCGGGCGGAGGTCGCCGACGTTGCCACGGTTCTTACCGACTCGCAGCTCGCGCCGGTGCTCGCCGATACGAAGATACCGGTCGATCGCCGGCTTGCGATGTTGGAGCGGGCGCTGGCGGTATCTCCGTTGGTCCTCAACCTTGCGCGGCTACTGGTCTCCAGGGGCCGGTCGTTGGATGCGCGGGCGATGGCTGATGCGTTCGTTCGGATGGCGAACGAGCAGCAGGGCATCGCGCACGCCAGCGTGACCACCGCCGTGCCGCTGTCGCAGGAGCAGTTGACGGCCATCGAAACCCAGCTCAGCGCCAGCCTGCACAAGCAGGTGAAGGCGACGAGTTCAGTGGACCCGGCAATTATCGGCGGTGTCGTGGTCCGGGTTGGGGACAAGCTGATCGATGGAAGTGTGCGGACGCGCCTCAAGCGCCTCCGCCTGGAACTGGAAGGTGCGCGCTAACCGGCGCGCGATGTGGACGAGAAAGAGGTAAGCCGTCATGGCCGTACGCGCTGAAGAGATCGCGTCGATCCTGCGGGAGCAGATCCAGAGCTTCGGGTCCACCGTTGTGGCGACCGACGTGGGCTCGGTCATCTCCGCGGGTGATGGCGTTGCCCGCATCCACGGCCTCTCTGGAGCGATGTACTCCGAGCTCCTCGAATTCTCGAACGGCAGCATGGGCATCGCGCTCAACCTGGAAGAAGAATCGGTGAGCGCCGTTGTCCTCGGCGAGTACGAGAACATCAAGGAAGGCGACGAAGTCCGCGCGACCGGGCGGATCATCGAAGTGCCGGTTGGCGACGCGATCATCGGCCGCGTCGTGGACCCGCTCGGCAACCCGATCGACGGCAAAGGCCCCATCAAGAGCACCAGGACCCGGCCGATCGAGCGCATCGCACCCGGTGTGACGCTTCGCAAGAAGGTGGACGAACCGGTGCAGACCGGCATCAAGACGATTGACGCCATGTTTCCGATCGGACGCGGCCAGCGCGAACTCATCATCGGCGACCGCTCCACCGGCAAGACGGCCATCGCAATCGACACAATTATCAACCAGAAGGGCGGCAACCTGATCTGCATCTATGTGGCGATCGGACAGAAGGCCGCGAAGGTCGCGCAAGTGGTGGGCCTCCTGGAAGAGGCCGGCGCGATGGAGCACACAATCGTCGTCGCCGCCAACGCCTCCGATTCCGCGGCCCTCCAGTACCTTGCCCCGTACGCCGGCTGCACGATCGGCGAAGAGATTATGGAGAGCGGGCGCGACGCGCTCATCGTCTACGACGACCTGAGCAAGCACGCCTGGGCCTACCGCGAAATCTCCCTCCTCCTCCGCCGCCCGCCGGGCCGCGAAGCGTATCCTGGCGATGTCTTCTACCTCCACAGCCGTCTGCTGGAGCGAGCGGCGAAGCTCGAGGCAGGTGGATCGCTCAGTGCCCTGCCCATCATCGAAACGCAGGCGAACGACGTTTCGGCGTACATCCCGACGAACGTGATTTCCATTACCGATGGGCAGATCTACCTGGAGTCCGACCTCTTCAACGCGGGTATCCGGCCGGCGATCAACGTCGGTCTGTCGGTGAGCCGCGTGGGCTCGGCCGCGCAAACGAAGGCTATGAAAAAAGTCGCCGGGAAACTACGCTTATCGCTCGCACAATTCCGCGAACTACAGGCCTTCGTGCAATTTGCCTCGGATGTTGACGCCGAAACGCAGAAACGCATCCGGCAGGGGCAGATTATGACGGAAATTTTGAAACAGGACGACCTCGCTCCCCTGCCGTTTGAGAAACAGGTGCCGATTTTCTACGCGGCGCTGAATGGCTACTTCGACACAGTTCCCGTGGAAAATATCAAGCAGACCGAAGCGCGCTTCG
>JBGOVF010000536.1:0-2536 GCA_041477975.1 Tepidiformaceae bacterium | reverse complement strand
GGATTGCTGGTGTGGATATCGTGGACCAGGAGGCCGTCGTCCGAGGTGGCGTTCTGGACGATTTCCGGGGTGAACCCGTTGAGCCGAACCCCGTGCTCCAGGTCCTTGCCGAAGCGGACCGGTTTACCGTGCTCGATGTACGTCATCCGGTCCTGGCGTACCTCCTTGTCGGCGAACGCCGCGAACGCGCCGTCGTTGAAGATGTTGCAGTTCTGGTAGACCTCGACGAACGACGTGCCCCGGTGCTGCGTCGCCCGGTAAAGCGTCTCTTCCAGGTGTTTCGTGTCGCGGTCGATAGAACGGGCGACGAAAGTGGCTCCCGCCGCCATCGCGATGCGCGTCGGGTTGAGCGGCCGCTCGGTCGTGCCGTATGGCGATGACTTCGTGACCTTGCCAAACTCAGACGTCGGCGAGAACTGCCCCTTCGTAAGGCCGTAAATGCGGTTGTTGAAGAGGATGACGTTGAGGTCGACGTTGCGCCGCATCGCGTGCAACAAATGATTGCCGCCAATGCTCAATCCGTCGCCGTCGCCCGTGATGACGAAGACAGTCAGTTCGGGCCGCGCCGTCTTCAGGCCGGTCGCGAGTGTCAGCGCGCGGCCGTGAATGCTGTGGAAGCCGTAGGTCTCGACATAGTAGGGGAACCGGCTTGAACAGCCGATGCCGCTGATGAAGACGATGTTTTCGCGGGGGATGTGGAGCTCGGGCAGCATCTTCTGCATCTGCGCGAGGATGGAATAGTCCCCGCAGCCAGGGCACCAGCGCACTTCCTGGTCCGAGACGAAGTCTTTCCGGGTGAGCACTGGAAGGTCGCCACTTATGAGGCCGTTCGAGGTAGGAGCGGTCATTCTTATCCTCCGAGGATGGCGGCCTGGCCGAATTCGAGTTCGTACGGACCACGAAGGCCGAGGACCTCGTCGATCTTCGCCTCCAGTTCCGCGATCTTGAACGGTTGGCCCGAGATCTTGTTGAACTTGACCGCGTCCACGAGGTAGCGAGCGCGGACCAGGAGCGCCAGTTGGCCGGTATTGAGTTCGGGGATGAGGACGTGCCGGTAATTCGCAAGCACCTCCCCGAGGTTACCCGGGAACGGGTTCAAGTAGCGGAGATGTGCCGAGGCGACGCTCAGCCCGCGTTTGCGGGCGCCCTCCGCGGCGCTCGTGATTGCGCCGTAGGTCCCGCCCCAGCCAAGGACGAGAAGGTCGCCACTCGCCGGCCCGGTCACCTCGAGCAACGGGATGTCGTTGACGATGCGTGCGACACGTTCCTGGCGGGCAAGAGTCATCATGTGGTGATTCTGTGGGTCGTAGCTGATATCGCCGGTCTGGGCCGACTTCTCGAGGCCGCCGATGCGGTGCTCCATGCCCTTTTGGCCGGGAACAGCCCAGGGGCGGGCCAGCGTCTTCGGGTCGCGCTTGTAGGGAGAGAATCCAGCTACGTCCGAGGCGTAGTGGTATTCGATGGTGGGCAACTCGGACATCAGTGGGATGCGCCACGGCTCTGAGCCGTTGCCGAGGTAGCCATCGCTGAGGTAGATGACCGGCACCATGTATTTCAGCGCGATGCGGAACGCTTCGATCGCCATGAAGAAACAATCCGAGGGAGTGCATGGGGCGATGATCGCGACCGAGGAGTCGCCGTTCCGGCCGAACATGGCCTGGAGCAGGTCCGACTGTTCGGTCTTGGTGGGCATGCCCGTGCTCGGCCCCGCGCGCTGGACATCGATGACGACGAGCGGAAGCTCGGTCATGACGGCGAGGTTGAGCGCTTCGCTCTTGAGCGCCAGGCCCGGGCCGCTGGTTCCGGTGAGCGCCAGGTGGCCGCCGTATGAGGCGCCGATGGCTGCACCGATCGCGGCTATTTCATCCTCAGCCTGGAACGTCTTCACGCCAAACGCCTTCAGCTTGGATAGCTCATGGAGCACATCCGAGGCCGGCGTGATCGGGTAGCTCCCGTAGAAGAGCGGAAGACCGCTTTGGACCGAGGCTGCGAGGAAACCAAGCGCGGTCGCTTCGTTGCCGCTGATGTGGCGGTACTTTCCCGGCGCCACGGCGGCTGGCGGCACGTCATAGCGGACGCGGAACAGCTCGGCCGTTTCGCCGAAGTTGTAGCCGGCGCGAAGAGCCTTGAGGTTCGCCTCCAGGATCTCGGGGCGACGCTTGAACTGCTCGTTCGCCCACTTCACGGTCGTATCCATCGAGCGGCCGTAAAGCCAGAGGATGAGGCCCAGAGCGTAGAAGTTGCGCGAGCGGAACTTGTCCTTCGCGTTGAGCGGCAGGCCCTCCAGTGCGAGTTCGTTCTGCCGCGTGATCGCGATCGGCACCAGTTGGTACTTCGCGAGCGAGCCATCCGTCAGAGGATTCGTCGCGTAGGCAGCTTTCTTCAGGTTGTTCGGCTCGAACTCGTTCTCATCGACGATGAGCAGGCCGCCGGGGCGAAGGTCGCCGAGGTTCGTCTTGAGGGCCGCGGGATTCATCGCGACGAGCACGTCCGGCTGGTCGCCGGGAGTGCGGATGTCGGTGCTCGCGAAGGAGAG
>JBGOVF010000327.1:0-3710 GCA_041477975.1 Tepidiformaceae bacterium | reverse complement strand
TGCGTCCGGAGGACGACCGGCTGCTGCCGGCCGAGGCAGGCATCGGCTTCACCGACCTGTGCCGCCGGCCAACGATTCGGGCGGGCGAGTTGACGGTGGACGAGATCGCAGACGGGGCGGCGCGGCTTCACGCCGAGTTGCTGGAGTTTCAGCCGGAAGTGGCGGTCTTCAGCGGGCGCGGCATCTACCAACTGTTCGGTCGTTATGCGCTGGGCGTGGCTGTCCGCGAGCTGGCCGGGCGCGCCTATGGCGAACAGCCCGAGCGCATCGGCCAGACGACGCCGTGGGTCATTCCCAGTTCCAGCGGACTCGCGAGCAAGTGGCATCGCGAACGCCTGGAGTGGTTGCACCAGCTTGCGGGAACGCTGGGCCGGGACGCCAGCTAATGGGCCGGCCGGGGCGGGCCACCGATCCCGGGAGGCTCCGGCCGCGAGGCTTCTTCCCACCATTGAACGACGGCGGTCCGGAGGCGGTCCCAGCGTTCGCGTTCGAGCAGTACCAGGAGCCCAAGCAGCAGCAGCGCTGTACCGGCGATGCCGAGGAGCAGCCAGTACGGCGTGGAGAACAGCCCGCCCGTGACCATCCGCAAGGCTGTTGCGGTCAGGGTCACCACGGCGGCGGCGACAAGCCACCTGGCGTGAAGGAGCAGGCCGAAGGCAAGGATGCCCAGGCCGATGCCCAACAACTCCAGTCCAAACTTTCCGCCGCCGGGTTCGAAGCTCTGTTCTGCTGGCGGAAGGACGAGGGCCAGCGCACCCGCGATCATCACGACCTCGTGCAAGGACATCTGATCGCGGAAGAAGCGCGGCGAGACTTTGAAGGTCAGCATTACGGCGACGAGATAGACGCCGATCGGTGCGGTGTAGGCCTGGATGTTCTCGGGCTGGCGCGTGGCAATGGCCATCAAGAGGGCCCCCATGATGCCAAGCGTGCCGGGAATCCAGATCCAGCGGCGCACCAGGCGCAGGCCTTCGGCCGCGATGGACGCTGAGACGAGCCCGAGCACAGCGGCCGCCAGGCCCCACTCCTGCGTGTTTACGAGCGAATCACCGGCCGCGAGATCCTGCTGCCTCTGCGAGAGCAAAAGGCCGGAGACACAGCCGGACAGCAGCCACGGCGCCCAGGAAATGTAGGTAATCACCAGGTCTTTTTCGCCGGGTTGGCTTGTGTACTTTCGCAGGGCGGTGAGCGCCCCCCACTCGATAGCAGCGATGGCAGCGAAACCGAGCGGGAGAAACGCCATATCGATTTCCTGCCAGCGCCAGCCGGTCCAGACGGCGAGGAAGAGCGCCGAGTTGGCGATGCCGAGGAACATCCAGCGGCGGGTGCCGGCGAACGCAGCCACCGGACCGAGGGTGGCGAGGGCGAGGACCACGGTGACGGTGCCGTCGGAGGGCGCAGCAACGATTGCGGCTATCGTCATGCCGACCAATCCGCTGGGCGCGAAAGTGCGCAAACCAGCCCGGCCGCGAAGCCCCACCGCTGTAAGTGCCCAGCCAATCAACGCAGGCGGGGTGAAAACCCAGGCCCGGTCCGCCCCGGCCAGGTCCAGCACCCCATTGAGCGATGCGGCGGCGCCGAACACGAACGCAAACGTGGCCTGCGTGAGCACCGACCACTCCACCAGGGTGGCCGCCGGGCCGGCCTCGTCGGCGACGGCTTTCACGATCCTGCCGCGAGCGCGCATGGACGCGAACAGCAGGAGAGCGGCGGCGAGCAGTTGGACCGTTACGCCGTGCGACGGGTGCGAATAGTCGAACGGAAGCACGGCGATCGCCGCGGCCGACCCAAGGACGGCCGCGTACAGCCAGCCAACGGCGCCCAACACGCGGTTGGGTTCCCACCAGCGGCTGGTGGCCATCATCGCGGCGGCTACGCCGAGTGCAGGGTACGACCACCACTGGGGCGCGACATCGGCCGCCCAGAGCGCTGTGGCGCCCAGGGCGGATACGAGCACGGGCGGCACGAGGGTGCTGATGTCGCGCAGCATGACGGCCTGGACTGTCCAGCCGATCAGGACCACGAGGTAGCTCGCCGGCAGTTGCCATGCGGGCGCGTGGGCGAGGGGAGCCACTTCGTGCGCACCAACGAGCGCACCGATGCTGAGGACGAACGAGAGAGCGCGCCAGGCATCGCGATTCCGCGTATCGACGATCGTCGGGACGGCGTAGCCGGCCGCGGCGAACGCCGCCCAAACCGGGACCCACTCGAGACGCATGTCGAACACGGCCCAACCGGCCGATGCGCCGAGCGCCGCCGCCAGCACGGGGATGGCGGCCACGCCGTCCAGGTAGCTGAGGCGGAAGCGGGTGACCGCGATGACTGCAACCGCGAGGCCGATGCCGTAGGCGACCGGGAGGGCCTGGTGTAACGCACCGGGCTGGCCCTGGGACGCCTGAGCGAACGCCACTCCGGCTCCACAGACAAGCCCGCCGAATCGCAGCCAGGTGCGCATCCACGCTTCCCCATCCCAGGCCGCCAGCAGCACGTAACCAACAGCGGCGGCGGCGAAGAACGCCCCAAACCACCAGGCGTGCATGTCCCAACCCGCCCACAGGCCAGTCAGGCTCGTCATCGCGGCGAGCAACGGGACAACGCCGGGCGCGACTCGCCAGCTCAGCCGCCACTGGAGCGACGCCGCGGCTGCACCGGCCAGCACGACTCCATACGTAACCGGCAACGAGAAGCGCTGTGGATCTGTTTCGGTCGCGACAGCCGTGTGTACGAGCGCGAGGCCGAGGACTGCGGCGGCGATGCTGGCGGACTGCCAGGCAACGAGCCGCTCCGGCTTATCGAAGCGGGCCAACAGCAGGTAGCCGAGCGCGGCCGCTGCGGCGAAGCTGCCGTACCATTCGACCCCCAGGCCGACGGACGCCCAGAGCGCCGTCAGCGCGGTCATGGCTGCCACTGGTGGCAGTGCGGCGCCTGCTTCGATCCATCGCCAGCGGGCGAACGCGGCGGAGACTCCAAAGAGGACAAGCGCGTACGTCACGGGCAGAGCGACGCGAGACGCCTCCTCCGGGAGGACCGCAACGTGTGCCGCGGTGAGGGCGAGGAGCGCGGAGTTCGCGGCGAACCCACCCCACACTCGTGCGAGGCGCTGGTCGCCGAAGTGAGCGATGAGGAGATACCCAAGGCCTGCGGCAGCCGCGAAGCAGCCATACCACTCGACGTCGAGCGCGATCGTGGCCCAGAGCGTTGTGAGCGCTGTCATGGCCGCGACCGGCGGGAGGGCAGCACCGGCCTCGGGCCAGCGCCAGCGCGCGAACGCCGCGGCGACGCCTACGAGCACGAGTGCGTACGCAGATGGGAGCGCGGCGTGCGCCGCTCCCTCGGGAATAACGAGCGAGTGGGCGCCGGCGAGGGCAAGACCGCCCAGCGCCGCGGCGAGCCCGGCCCACATGCGCGCCATCCGCTGCTCGTCGAACTGAGCCAGGACGAGGTACCCGAGCCCGGCCGCGCCCGCAAACATCGGGTACCACTCGCGGTTGAGGTCCCACTGGGCCCAGGCGAATGTGAGTGCGGTCATCGCCGCGAGTTCGGGGAGCGTCCCGGGGGCCAGGCGCCAGGCCCAGCGCCAGCGGAGGAACGCGAGCGCCGCGCCAGCCAGCGGCGGCAGGTAAGACACCACCAGCGCCCAGCGGCTGGCATCGCTGTTCGCAGCGATTGCGACGTGTGCCATGGCGGGGCCAATGCAGGCGGTCACCGCA
>JBGOVF010000517.1:0-2656 GCA_041477975.1 Tepidiformaceae bacterium | reverse complement strand
GAGTGAGTAAATATCGGACGCCGCGGTGGCGGTCTCGCCCTTCACCTGCTCGGGGCTCATGTATTCCGGTGTGCCGATCGAGGCGCCCGTCCGCGTCAGCTGAGTCGCCGCGCTGGCCAGCTTCGCGATGCCGAAGTCCGAAAGCACGGCGTGCCCATCTGGTGCGATGAGGATGTTGTGGGGCTTCACGTCGCGGTGGATGATGCCGAGCCGGTGCGCGTAATCGAGGGCCGCGGCCACATCCGCGATCAGCGGCGCCGCCTGCTGCAGGTCCATTGGCTCGCCGAGCATGGTTTTGAGCGTCCCGCCCTCCACCAGCTCCATTACGATGAAAGGCGTGTCGTCCTGCTCGCCGTAGTCGTAGATCGAGACGATGTTCGGGTGGTGGAGGCGGGCGACCGCGTGCGCCTCCTGAGTAAAGCGCTGGAGGAACTGTGGGTCACCGGCGAGGTCGGAGGAAAGCGCCTTCAGCGCCACCTCGCGGTCGAGGCTCACCTGCAGGGCGCGATAAACCCGCGCCATGCCACCGCGGCCAAGCTCACCGAGGATCCGGTAGGCGCCAATCGAATCGCCAGGTTTGAGCACAGGCACTGGCGGGACCCCACGTCCCGGCCGACACCGGGGCAGCAATTATGGCCAGCGCTGGAGGAGGCGGTCAACGCAACCGGCGGCAGGACACGGTTAAGGTCGCGGCGTCAGCTCTACGGCCGGCAGGGTTAAAGAACGCTCCGCGGGCGCTATAGTACGACCCATTCGACGAGGCGGACTGAGGCGGTATGGCTGGGGAACTGATCGCGGGGCGCTACCGGATTGAGTCGGAACTCGGACGCGGAGCTTCGGCCTCCGTCTACGAGGCGTACGACGAGATCCTGGAGCGGCCGGTCGCGTTGAAGGTGATTTCGAGCGCGCTGGCGGCCGACCCGGACTTCACCGCCCGGTTCGAACGCGAGGCACGCCTGGCCGCGCGCCTGGACCACCCCAACGTCGTCACCGTCCACGATGTCGGCACCATGCCCGATGGCCGCGCGTTTATCGCGATGCGCCTGCTCGAAGGCGAAGGGCTGGATTCGATCGTCACGCGCCGCGCACCGCTGCCCCAGGGCGAAGTCGCGACGCTCATCGAGCAGCTCGCCTCGGCCCTGGATTACGTGCACCAGCACGGGCTCGTGCACCGCGATGTGAAACCCAGCAATGTCCGCATCGATTCCGCGGGCCGGGCGACGCTCACCGACTTCGGGATTGCGCGCATTATCGATTCGGCGCGGGTCACGCTGCCGGGCCTGACGATCGGCACGCCGCGCTACATGTCGCCCGAACAGGTGCGTGGAGAGGACACGACGGCCGCCACCGACGTCTACGCCCTCGCCGTCATCGCCTACGAGATGCTGGCGGGGCGGGCGCCGTTCGAAGGCGATGGCACCGGGCTGATGTTCAAGATCGTCCACGAAGAACCGGCCTCCCCGGCTACGTACAACCCGCGCATACCGCCGGCCGCGGTGCCCGTGCTGCAGCGCGGCCTGGCGAAGGCTGCCTCGCAGCGCTGGCCGACCGCCGGGCAGTTCTCGGCCGCGCTCTCGACAGCGCTTTCGGCAGCGGCGATGACGCAGCTGTTCCCGGCCGCGGATGCGCCTACCGTGGTTGCAGCCGCGCCCGCCGCGCCTCCGGCACCGTCGGCGGAGCCAGAAACCTTCATCGCCCCTGTCGCGGCGCCCGTGGCTGAACCGGTCACGGCGACGGCGGTCGCTCCCGCGGTAGCCCTTGAGCCAACGCCGCCACCTCCGCCGCTGCTCCCCCCGGAGCCGCCGCCCGTGGCGCTCGTCCCCGTGCCGGCGCCTGTGGAGGAGAAGAAGTCGAGCCGCAAGGGCGTGTTCATCGTCGCCGGCCTTGCCATCGCCCTGATCGGGGCTGCCGCGGTGATCGTCCTGTTCGCGGCGGGTGGCGGCGGCGACAAGGCCAAGGGCAGCGGCGCCGACGCCACGCCGACGAACGCCCCGGGCCAGATAGGCTCGGCGATCGTCGGCTCGGGTTCGACGCCGGGCAGCGGCTCGCCAACGCCCATTTACACGGCCACGCCCATTTACACCGCCACGCCCGTAGCGGGCGACACGCCCGCACCGGGCAGCACCCCTGCCCCGACGCAGGCACCCGCGCAGCCAACGACGAGTGGCGGCGGGCCGGCGGCCACGGCCGCACCGACGGCGACACCCCAACCGGGCGCCACGGCCACCCCGGTGCCCGCGCCTACGGCAACCCCCGTGCCGCCCACGTCCACTCCGGTCCCGCCTACGGCGACCCCGACTCCGGCTGGGCCGGTCGTGCAGCTGAAGTTCCTCGGTTTCTGGGCAGCCACCGCGGGTGATACCCAGCCAAAGGCCAACACGCCGTTCAACGTTCCTTCGGGGGGTCTTGAGGGCGGGTCGTCGACGAGCAAGTGCAACGTGAACGGGCTATACGGATTCACGCACTCGGATCTCGCAGCGTACTCTGCCGGGACGCTGACCGTGAACTATCGGTGGTCCACTCCCCTTGGGGGATACGGGGTCTACCAGTACAAGGTGAACGATGACCCCACGTGGTACGGGTTCCGGCTAGACGGCGGCGCCCCACTGCCGACGGGGAACTATGGCCTGGAGGTTTGGGCGGAAGGGTCGTCCGT
>JBGOVF010000337.1:0-3674 GCA_041477975.1 Tepidiformaceae bacterium | reverse complement strand
GTCCCGGCCTGATGACCAGGCTCAACGCCACGGCGCCGTCAGCCAGCCCCAGATAGCGTTCACGGCCTCCACCGCCGTGAATCCGTCCAGCCAGCGCGCGCCGTGGAGCGCATACTCCTGGAACTCTTTCAACACGAGCAGCAAGCCGCCCACCATGCCGACGTTCAGGTTCGTGAACCGGAACCGCGGGCGCCAGTGAGGCAGGCTGGCCACGAACAGGAACCAGAACTCGAACAGGTTCGGGAACAGCAACAGCACAGGCCGCAGGCCGGTAATCTCGAACAGCACGAAACCGATCATCCGCCACACGTACAGCACCACGCTGATGCTTCGGGCGGGGCCGTGCCACCTCAACGCCACGATCAGGAAGGTCAACTGGTAGACCTGGTCCAGGTACTTGTCGAAAGCCTGGTAGTTCTTCAATCCGCCCAGGTGGAGCAGGTTCATCAAGAAGAGGTCGCTGAAGTCGACGAGGACCGCGATCACTCCGCCCACAAACGCCCAGCGCAACACCAACAGCGACCCGATCACGCGGATCGCGCCGATCACGAGTTGTTCCTCGGTCAACGCTGAACCTCCCCGCTCGCGGCGAATGGCCTGACCTACCCGGCGAGCGCCGCCTTCAGCGCGTCAATCTGCGGGATCGGCGTCGGGTCCACCCCGTTCAACAGCCCGAGGTAACACGAGGTGTAGTCGCCCCACGCGGTGCCCTGCAGCAGGTCGTCGAGCAACGACTCTCCACCGGTCTGGATGCGCTCCATTGGCACGCCGAATTGCCTGAACTGTTGGGCCGTCGCGTCGCACCGCATCACCACTCTCGGGTGGTAGAGCGGCGATTCCAGGCTCACCGCCGTCAATATCGGCGCGGCGCTCGCCCCCGTCGTCAATCCGACGATGACGTTGTGGTCCGCCTCCGGCAGGGCGTCGGCCCCTGCCAGCGCCTTCCCGTTCTCGCCCAATTGGTTCTTGAAGCGCCACGCCACCGACGCCATGTGTTCGGCGCCCAGGATCAACCCGAATCGCCCGTGCAGCTTCTGCGCGAGCTGCTTCGCCCCATTCCGGCTCGCCGGCGTTGAGGGTACGAGGTCCGTTTCTACGAACTCCCGGTGCCGCTCGCCGGCCGCTTTGATCCGCGCTCCGTCCACGCCCGTCATGTCGAGCAGGTGGCCGACCCGCAGCAGCGGCGCAAGGCTGTGCCCAATCGCCGCCCGCGGCGATGCCTTGTACGTGATGCGGTGGATCGGGACGCTGTCACCATCTGCTCGTTCGGCCAGTTGGCCACCACTTGTTATCACGAGGAGTTCCGCTCCCCGCTTCCACGCGTCGTCGTAGCACGCGAGCGTCTCCTCGGTGTCTCCGCTGTACGAAGCAACTATCACCAGGGTACGTTCGGAAACGTAGTTCGGAAGGGCGTACCCGCGCACCACACTCACGGGCGTTTCACCGGCCGTCGCGCAAAGCGTCGCGAAATAGTCTCCTGCCGTGGCCGAACCGCCCATCCCGGCCACCACCACCGCGTTCGCTCTCCGCGCCTTGTCCGAAAGCTCCAACTCTTCCGAACTCTCCCACGCCCGGATCAGCTCAGTTCCCAGCTCACGGATGTGCGCGAACATCCCGGACGCATCCAGCGCGAGCAGGGAGGGGTCATCGAGTTGGTTCATCCGCTCACGCCCGCCAGCGCCTTCCCGGCGTCCAGCACCTGCTGAACGAGCGCCCTGGAGGTCACTTCGGTATAGATCCGTAGCAACGGTTCGGTCCCCGAAAGCCTCAGCAGCAAAAAGCCCTCGTCGATGAAGAAGCGCCAGCCGTCCGTGCGGTCGCTGCTCTTCACGGCCCGCCCCGCAATCCCCGTGGGATGCGCGGCATTCAGCACGGCCTTGATTCGCGCATTCGAACCCGGCTCCAGCTCGAAGTCCAGCCGTTCGTAGAAGTGCGGCCCGGTGATCGCGAACACGTCCTCCAACAGCTCCGCCGGCCGCTTCCCCGAAGCCGCCACCGCGTCCAGCAGGAACAACCCCGCGAGGATGCCGTCGCGTTCGGGCAGGTGCCCCCTGAACCCGTAGCCGCCGCTCTCTTCCCCGCCGATGAGCGCGTTGCGCTCCATCATCAACGGGCCGATGTACTTGAAGCCCACCGGCGTCTCAAGGCACTCCACCCCATAGTGCGCTGCCAGGATGTTGGCCATGTTTGTCGTTGTTACCGACTTCACGATTGGGCCACGCAGCCCGCGCTCTCCCAGCAGATAGTTCACGAGCAATGCGAACGTCCGCAACTGGTCGACGTAGTTCCCCTGTTCGTCCACCAGGCCGACCCGGTCCGAGTCGCCGTCAGTCGCGATTCCGGCGTCGTAGCTCCGCGCCGCCATCAGCAACATGAACTCGCCGAGGTTCGATTCGATCGGTTCCGGCGCGCGAATCCCTGGGAACAGCGGGTTCCGTTCCGAGTGGATCTCGGTCACGGTCGTGCTTCCACCCGAGAGCAGTTCGCCGAACAGCCCGGCCCCCGTCCCGTACATCGGGTCCACCGCCACCCTTAAGCCAGCAGACTTGATCCGCCGCAGGTCGACCTGCTTCCCCAGCGTCTCCAGGTAGCCGGGGATCGGGTCGAACTTCGTGATCTCCCTGCCCACGGCGCCAAGACGGATCGTCGAGGGGTCCGCGAGGATGCCCGGCACCCGCCGCTCGATATCCGCCACGATTTCCGGGCTGGCGCTGCCGCCGTAGTGGGGCTTCACCTTGATCCCGTTCCACTTGAACGGGTTGTGACTGCTCGTCACCATCACCCCGCCGCAAGCGCCCGTTTCGATGATCCGGTAGCTCAACGCTGGGGTCGGGGCCGGGCGGTCCGCAAGCTGCACGCTGAAGCCGTTCCCCGCCATCACTCGCGCGACCGCGTCCGCGAACTCGTCCGAAAGGAAGCGCGTGTCCCAACCCACTACTACCGGCTTGGCCTTGCCGTATGTCTCGCCGAAATGTTCGGCCACCGCCTGCGCGCACGCTCGGACATTGTCGAACGTGAACGTCTCGCCAATGACGGCCCGCCAGCCGTCCGTACCAAACTTCACCGGGCTTTCAACCATTGTCCGCATCATACCGCTCGCCCGGACCGATCACGGTTCCGGCCGATACCACTGCTCCGGCCGCGACTTCCGCTCCGGCGCCGAGGACCGCCCCGTGAACTTGCGCCCCGTCTCCTATCCGCACCCCGTCGGCGAGGATGCTGCCCGAAATTGTCGCGCCAGCCCCGACGCTGACGTTCTCCCAGAGAATCGATCCGTCCACTCGCGCACCATCGCCAATCACGCTTCCCGCTCCAACCGACGAACGCTCAAGCACGCTTTCGGGGCCAACCGTAACCCCGGCTGCGATGGTGCACGTCCCGGCCCGCTCCACCAGCTTCGTGTTCAACTCCAGGTACGAACGTGGCGTCCCGATGTCCGCCCAGATGCCCTCGGCCTCGTACCCCAGCACCGGCTGCCCCCGCGCCACGAGCGATGGGAACAGCGTCTCTTCCACGCGCACCGCCCCGGGAGGGATCTGTCCGACAAGTTCCGGCTCGAAGATCCACACCCCCGCGTTCACGAGGTGGCCGGGCTCTTCGCCCATCGCCGGCTTTTCCACGAAGCCCGTGATCATCCGTCGCTCATCCACGACCGCGACGCCGTACCGCCACGG
>JBGOVF010000292.1:0-3988 GCA_041477975.1 Tepidiformaceae bacterium | reverse complement strand
CGATGTCGCTGCGTTCGGCCCGGAACGTCCGCAATGCCCCAGCCGAGACATAGGCGATTTCGAGGCGGTCGTCCCACGCGGGGTGGGCGGAGACGATGGCCTGGTGGACGCCGTCCAGGCGGGCGAACTGGGCCCCATCGATAGTGCGAGCCGTGACGGCGAGGAGGTCGATGTCGCTCACGCCCGGATCGAAATCGCCCGTAGCGAGCGAACCGTGGAGGTAGAGTGCCAGGAGGTCCGCGCCGAGCGCCCGCTGCAGCAGGCCAGGGACTTCTGCGAGGAGCGGCGCGGCTTCAGTCTGGTCGAGCCCGGGCATGGTCGCGCGAGTCTACGCCCGCCGTGCGCTCCGGGCTCCCGGACCGACCGTCCCCGCGTTCCGCCGGAGGGGGCGTGTGGTAGCCTGCTGCAGGTGTTGCGGCTGCTCGTCACCACAGAGCGCTCCGAACGAACGTTCGTGAGCCTTGCCCGCTTCGCCCGGTTTGCCCGCGCCGTGTGCGGCAGTGTGGCTGCCGTTCGCACCGGCCCGGCGATCCTGGCGAGAGGATGCGGTGGCTAGCCCAACTCCCACGGCGTGGCACAGCATCGAAGCGCAAGAGGCGCTGCGCCAGCTGGGGACACCGAATGGCGGCCTGACAGCGCGCGAAGCTTCGCACCGCCTGGCCGCCTTCGGGCCGAACGCCATCGCGGAGGCGCCCGGGCCATCCCTGGTTGTTGTCGCGCTGCGCCAGTTCGCGAGTCCAATCGTCTTTGTGCTCCTGGTTGCCGCCGTGCTGACAGCGGTGCTGGGGGAATACGCCGACTGCAGCGTCATCACGGCCGCCGTTCTCCTGAACGCGGGGATCGGCTTCGCGCAGGAGCGGCGGGCCGAGCACGCCGTGCGAGCATTGATGGCGCTGGTGGCGCGCCAGGCGCGGGTGATCCGCGATGGGCACGAGTGGCTCGTGGAGAGCACCAGGGTCGTCCCCGGCGATATCGTCCTGCTGGAGTCGGGCTCACGCGTTCCAGCCGACCTGCGGCTCCTCGACGTGGCGTGGCTATCGATCGACGAATCGTTGCTGACGGGCGAGTCGACCACGGTGAGGAAAGACGCCGGCGTTTGCGCTCCGGATACGGAGCTCGCCGACCGCCGAAACATGGCTTACGGCGGGACGATCATCGCTGGCGGCCGAGGCCGCGCGGTTGTTGTGGCAACGGGTGACGCGACGGCGATAGGGGCGATCGCCAGCACGATGCGCCGGGAGACGCCTCCCCAGACTCCGCTCCAGCGACGAACGGCCGAGTTCGCGCGGTTCATCTCCATCGGCGTGGCCGGCCTGGCGCTGCTGGCCATAATCCTTGGTGCGGCACGCGGAGAGAGCGTCGTCGACATGTTCCGCGTGGCGGTGGCCATGGCGGTTTCGGCTGTGCCCGAGGGGCTGCCGGTCGCCTTCACGATCACGCTCGCGCTCGGCGTGCGGCGGATGGCCGCGCGCAACGCTATTGTGCGCCACCTGCCGGCCGTCGAGACCCTGGGGAGCACCACGGTGATCGGCTCGGACAAGACGGGGACTCTGACCGAGAACCGGATGGTGGTGCAGGAGATCTGGACCTTCGAGAAGTCCGCGACGGCCGCCGGAGGCGTGGCCGTTGAGGAGCTTTCCGAACCCCTGCGCAGGACGCTTCTCGCCGGTGTGCTCACCAACGAGGCCGAGCTCTTCGAAACCGAGCACGGTTACGAACGCCGCGGCGACCCGACGGAAGTAGCGCTCCTGGAAGCCGCGGCCCGCTTCGGCATAGAGTACGAGGATGTGCGGGCGCGGTCTCCGGTCTCCCTGCAGATCCCGTTCGAATCCGAGCGGCAGTACTCCGGGAGTGTGCGCGGCGAGGGCGGTGCGCGCGTCCTTTACATCAAAGGCGCCCCCGAGCGAGTGGTGGAAATGTGCGACCGGATGGCGGTCGGCACCGGGTCGGAACCCATCGACCGCGAGGTGATTCATGCCGCTGCGACCGGTATGGCGGAGAGAGGGCTTCGCGTGCTCGCGATGGCGGAGGGCACGGTCCCATCCGCAACGAACCCCGTCGCTGAGCTTCCGCTCCCGGCGCGACTCTGTTTCTCCGGCATGCAGGGGATGATGGACCCACCCAGGCCGGGGGTGCGCGAGGCGATCGCCGCCTGCCAGCGAGCGGGCATTCGCGTATTGATGATCACCGGCGATCACGCGGCGACGGCCCTGGCGATCGGCCGGGAGGTGGGCATCGCGGGGCCTGGAGACCGCGCGGTGACGGGGCGCGAACTGGATGCGGTCGACGACGACGGTTTGCGGCAGCTCTGCCGCGAAGTCTCCGTGTACGCGCGGATGGCGCCTGAACAGAAGCTGCGCGTGGTGCACGCCCTCCGGCGGGAGGGCCACGTGGTGGCCGTGACCGGCGACGGTGTGAACGATGCTCCGGCTTTGAGAGCGGCCGACATCGGCATCGCGATGGGCAGGAGTGGGACTGACGTAGCCCGCGAGGCTGCGGCGATGATCCTCGCGGACGACAACTTCGTGAGCATCTACGCGGCCGTGGAGGAGGGCCGCGTTACCTTCGACAACATCCGGAAGGTGACGTTCTTCCTTGTTTCGACAGGGGTGGCAGAGGTGTTCGCGATCATCACGGCGCTGCTGCTCGGGTGGCCCCTCCCATTCCAGGCCGCGCAGATCCTCTGGCTCAATCTCGTCACGAACGGGCTCCAGGATATGGCTCTCGCCTTCGAACCAGGAGAGGCGGACGTCCTCGAGCGCCCGCCGCGGAGCCCACGCGAAGGGCTCCTCACGCGGCTGCTCTGGGAGCGGATCCTGCTCACGGGGGTCGTGATGAGTGCCGGCACGCTGGCGCTATTCCGCTGGGAGCTGGACCATGGGGCCAGCAGCGGGCTCGCCCAAACGACCGCGTTGACGACGATGGTGCTGTTCCAGGTAGTTCACATCGGCAATTCGCGCGCAGAGCGGCAGTCGCTGTTTCGCCTCAGCCCGTTTTCGAACCCCTTCCTGTTCGTCAGCACGGTAGCGGCGCTGGCCGTACATGTTGCGGCCCTCTACTTCCCGCCCACGCAATCCTTGCTCGGCTTCGAGCCGCTCCCGCTGGCTGGCTGGCTCCGGATCGTGCCGATCGCGGCGACCATCGTCGTCGCGATCGAATTGCACAAGCGATGGCGGCGCAGCCCTCCGCCACCACCGCGGCGGGAAGCGTAGCGAACGCCGAGTTCGCGGATCGATTTGCCACCCCGGCGCGATTCGCCCACTATCGGCGGGCTATCTCAACCCGCCCGGGAGCCCCGCATGTCCGATGTCCTGTTGGAAAAACGTGACGACGGCGTCGCGCTCATCACCCTCAACCGCCCCGAGAGCCTAAACGCCATGGGCGGCGAACTGATCCCGCTGCTCGGGCGCTACCTGGAGGAGTGCGAACGCGACCGGGCGGTGCGCTGCGTTGCCCTCACCGGCAACGGTCGCGGGTTCTGCGCGGGCGGTGACGTGAAGGGGATGCAGTCGCGCAACGACGGCATCGCCGCGCCCGAAGGCGACCAGCCGCGGAACACGATCTCGGTGCTGGAATCGCTCACGAAGGGCCTGCGCGAATTGCACAACGAAACGACGCTCAAGCTCCACACGATGAGCAAGCCGACGGTGGCGCTGGTCAATGGCGTGGCGGTTGGCGCCGGGTTGGGGCTGGCGTTGGGCTGCGACATCCGCATCGTCAGCGACCGCGCACGTTTCGGTACCGCGTTCAAGAACATCGGCCTGAGCGGCGACTTCGGTTCGAGCTACCTGCTTCCGCGGCTCGTGGGGATGGGCCGCGCGCGCGAGATGTACTTCACTGCCGAGATCATCGACGCCCAACGCGCCCACGAACTCGGGATTGCGAACCAGGTCGTGCCGCACGATGACCTGTTGTCCGTAGGCCTGGCGTTCGCGGCGAAGATCGCCGCCGGTCCGACGGCCACGTACGGGCGCATGAAGCAGAACCT
>JBGOVF010000317.1:0-3782 GCA_041477975.1 Tepidiformaceae bacterium | reverse complement strand
TAACCGATGCCCTGGGTGGAGTGGGCATCGGAACCGCCGGTCCCGGGCTTGCCGACCGTCTTCGCCACCTGCAGCGCGAAGTAGTTTTCGCGCGGCGTGTTGCAGCCGTTCAACACTTCAATCCCGTGGACGAGCTGAAAAACAGGCAGCTTCGAAGCCTGCTCGGGCGTGAGGTTGAACGGCTCTTTGCCTTCGCGTTTGAAGTGCACAGGGTCGAAGAAGTGGCGGAACGGGTGCGCGACGATCAGGAACGCGCCCTGCTCATCCGCCACCTGGCGCAGCTTCTCCAGCCGCCGGATACCGCCCTCGTAGCCTTTCAGCCCCACGGCCAGGATGTGGCCCATGTCGGTCGAAACTTCCATGCCGTTGGAGACGAAGATACCCTCGTGCTTCTGGCGAAAAGGGGCGAGGTCCCATGACTCCCACATACGGTCGTGCTCAGTGATGTTGACCCCGGTGAGGCCGACGCGTCGCGCCTCCGCGATCAGGTCGTCGGGGTTGAGCATCGAATCGGAAGCGCCCTTGGTGGTGTGCAGGTGCATGTCAATGATGGTGCCCGGCACGCCACACCTCCCGTCTCTTTGTTATGAGTTTCACGAACTTTCGAATCATATCATCGCTCCGCGAGCACGGGCATCAGCCAGCCGAACAGCCCCACGAAGGCCAGCGACATCGAGCACCAGAGCCACCAGTAACGCCGCCCGAGCATCACGAGGATCGGCAGGGGCAGCCAGGCGATGGCCACAATGATCAGCACGAACACCCAGCTCGGCGCGCCCAATGCGCCCGGCTTCGTGTCGAAGCCGCCCACCTTGTAGGCCGACCCGAAGATCAGCCCCGCCATCGTCCACCCGAGAGTCGTGCCCACAAAGATCGGGATCGCCACGAGCGTCTTCGACACATCGACCGCCAGCCAGCGGCCCACGAACCTGGCGGCGCCGGGCCGCATCGCGAGGTAGGTAAGGGCGATCGTCGAGAGCACGGCCATCGCGTACCCGGCCACCCACCCGCCGATAACCGCGCTCACGGCCCCGCCGTTGCCGTCGGGATGATCGTGCAAGCGGTTCCACGCACCGCCTGCGCAACATCGGCCATCCGTTCCTCAGGGCCGATCCAGAAGAGCGTCGGCCCCGCGCCCGCCAGGCGCACCGGCTCGCGCAGCCTCGCCTCCAGCTCCTCCCAGTGCCCGTGAAGACCCGGGAAGACGTCGAACGCCGCGCGCTCGAAGGCGTTGTAGATGTCGGCGCCGGTGAGAGCCGCCGGCGGCCGGGCCGCGAACGCCGCGCTCACGCTCCCCGTGTCGAACGGGTGCCGGTCCAGCTCCGCGAACATCCGCGCCGTCTTCCGCTCGATCGTGTCGCGCGGGATGAAGAGCACGACACCGTGGCGCGGGAGTGGGCTGAGCGGCACGACCCGTTCCCCGCGGCCGGTCGCCCGTGCGGTGCCGCCCACAAGGAAGAACGCTTCGTCACTGCCAACCGCGTCCGCCGCCTCCTGCACCGCCGCCTCCGGCGCGCGCCAGGCCCGTTGAAGCAGCCGCAACACCGTCGCCGCATCCGATGCCCCGCCGCCCAGCCCTCCCGCGGCGGGTATCTGCTTGTCCAGCCGGATCCCGAGCCCCTCTGTCGTCCGCCCACAGCGCCGCGCGAATTCCTCGGCGGCACGCCACGCCAGGTTGCCACGATCGGCCGGCGTGCCGTCCGCGAACGGCCCGCTCACACGCACTTCCTCGGCGCCTCCGAGCGACACCGCCACGTCGTCCGCCAGCTGCAGCGTTTGCAGCACGGTGTCGATCTCGTGGTAGCCGTCTCCGCGCTTTCCGGTGACCTCCAGGACCAGGTTCAGCTTCGCCGGGGCGCGGCCCGTGAGCACCTCACGCCCCGGCACGGACAGCCTCGCAGGCATCGAGGAGCGCGATCCACTCGTCGATGCTCAACGTCTCAGCCCGCCGCATCGGGTCGATCCCGGCGGCTTCGAGCGCCACTTCGGCCCCGCCGGGCGGCATCCATGTCGCCTGGGCCAGCGAGTTGTGGATCTGCTTGCGCGGGTTTCGGAACGTCTTGGATACCAGCTCGAAGAAGGCCGCCAGGCGCGCGCCCGGCACCAGCGGCTCCGGTCGGAGCACGAACCGCACGACTGACGAGTACACGTTCGGCGGCGGGTCGAACGCGGTCGGTGGCACGTCGAACAGCAACTCCGTCTCGGCATAGACGAGCACCGAAACGCTCAAGAGAGACAAATGACCTGGCTTCGGCGCCAGCTCGCGAGCCACTTCACGCTGGACCATGAAGACCGCCTCCAGCGGCGTCGGGCGGCTTTCCAGCGTCTTCCGGATAATTGGGTTGGCCGCGAAATACGGCAGGTTCCCGGCCACGACAAACGGCGTCCCCGGGCGCACGATCGCCCCCGCCTCAACGTCCCGCGCGTCGCCCTGGAGCACGCGCAGCCGTGGCTCGCCCGCGAAGCGCCGCTGCAGGTGCGCAACCAGCCGCTCCTCCACCTCGAGCGCGACGACGTTGTGCCCGGCGGCAAGCAGCGCTTCGGTGAGCTGCCCGGTCCCGGCGCCGATCTCCACGACCACGCCGCCCGCCGGCACGCGCACCGCCGCGACGATATCCGCGAGCACGCCGGAGTCACGCAGGAAGTGCTGACCGAGTGCTTTGCGCGGCCGGGGGCCAGTCAGGCGGGGAGGGGGCACAAATCGATGGTACGGGCGCCCGCAGGGTCAGTCGAGGATGTAGATCTCGACGACAGGGTTGCCCCAGCCCGGATTCCCCGCGGCATCCGGGAACCCAAGGTCGATGATGTTGCCCTTGATCACGCCGCCCGTATCGAGCGCCGTGCAGAAGCCGTAGCCCGGCACGTAGAAGCGCGTGTACATCGGGATCACCGTCGGGTCCACTGCGCACACGCCGAAATCGACGATGTTACCCGTGGCCGTATGCCCGTAGGCCGGGTCTTCCGCGGGCCGCCCGGAACTCGCGGCGTTGTACCACGTGGCTGTCACGCTCATCGTGCGGGTGTACGGGCCGGTGTACGTCGGCGTGGTCAAGACGGGCTTCGTCGCGGTGTTGGGCTTCGTGCCGGTGATGTGGCGCGTCGGCACGGCGGCAATCGTCTCGCCGAACCCGACCAGCACGCGCCCCACCTCCACGCCGTTCTTCAGCGTCACCGCATGGTGCTTAACGCGGCTCCCTTCCGTGCCGGGCACTATCCGCACGGCCCCGGGCGCCAGCGTGGGGTCGGTCTCCTCCACGGTCCTGGGGGCAATCGCCTCACGCACGTCTTCTTCGAAGTTCTCGGTCGTGCCGATCGCCAGTTCCATGCCGTTTTCGATGCGCGTCTCGACCGGGAACGAAAGTAGTTCGGCAGCCGCGGGCTCGATGTTGAGCAGGCGGAGCACGTCGCCCACGGTCTCGGCCAGGGTGTAGAGCGACTGATCCTTGCCGTTCAGCTTCACGGTCACGGTCCGCGCCTTCGCCAGGCGCACGGTCAGGCCTGCGGTGAGACGAGCATCAAGCGCGGGCCGCACAAGATCGCCTTCGCGCACCGTCATACCCAGGTCTTCGAGCAGGCCCTGCACGTTCTCCGCGGCCGAACGCGTATCCACCTTCAGCGTGTCGACGTAGACGGTATATGGGCGTGCGCGCACAATGCTGATCGTCACGGGCTTCGCCGTCCCGTCGAGGGCCACCTCGCCGGACGGCGCCGACCGCGACGCGTAGGACACGCCGAAGAGCGGCCCACGGGCGGAACTGGCATTGCCATCGAGGTAGACCAGG
>JBGOVF010000104.1:0-7049 GCA_041477975.1 Tepidiformaceae bacterium | reverse complement strand
GAAGCCGGCGGTTCGCAATGCTCCGCCGCACCACCATCCGCAAGACTGTGCCAAAGCTTCCCATGGGCCCCCTAGCCGCGCGAGCCTACCAGCGCCATCCGCGGGGGGCAAAAGGCGCCACCGGAAAGTAATGAACGCGGCGGGCCAGGTCGCGCGGGGGTGCCGCGGCCTGTAGATTTGGCCGCGCATGGGCTCGATGTTCCGTACCTGGCGACTGTTCGTCCGCCGCGGCGTTTCAACGTGGAAGCTGTTGGCGGTGCTCGCCCTCGGCGTGCTGATGGCGGCGGTGCTGCTGGCGAGTGCGCCTATCTACGCGGGCACGATGGAGGACCTGGGCCTCGGGTTCACGATCCGCGACCAACTCAACGAGAGCCCACCCGCGACCACCGAGTTCGCCTATGTCCCGCTGCAGTCCGCCGAGGGCAACGCATTGAAGAGCGCCGTGGAGCAGCGGCTGGGCGAGCGCCTCGGCTGGTTCATCCAGTCGCAATCGCTTTACCTGAAGACCAGCCGCTTCGTTGTGACCCAGGAAGGAGTGAAAACCACCAACCTGTCGCCGCTCGGCCAGCTCCAGGCGGTCACCGGGTACGAGTCCCACGTGAAGGTGGTGACTGGCCAGCTGCCCGGACACACCGCTCCGGGCGCGCCGATGGAGGTGGCGTTCACCCAGCGGGGCGCCGATTCCGCCGGGCTGAAAGTGGGCCAGGCGTTCACCTTTGCCGAGGACTTCGATACCTGCGAACGATACATCCCGCCGCCCGAGGCCCCGCCCCCGCCGCCGTGCAACGCGACTGCCACGGCGCGATTCACGTTTCCGGCTGTTGTCTCCGGGATCGTCGAGCCCCTGGACCGGAACGATCCGTTCTGGGTACTGGGAGCCACCGGTTATTTCGATCCGGTGCGTCAGATTCCCGACGCGGGCATCACCATCCCCATGGTGACGGAGCCCTCCACACTCCTCGAATCGTTCGGCCGGGTGCACCCGGCCTACCCGGCTTACACCTCGTGGCGCTCGTTCGTGGACCCGGAGAAGCTCACCCGGACGAACTTCGAACGAGCGCGCGACGACATCCATTCGCTCTACGATGACTTCTCACCGATCGGCGGGGGCGCGTTCAGCTCGCTCACGGACGTCCTCACGAGTTACGGGCGGAGCGCCCATTACCAGCAAGCTCCGCTCACAATCCTGTTGCTCGAGGTGTCCGTCGTAGCGTTGTTTTATGTCGTGCTAGTCGCGACCTACATCGTCGATCGCCAGGCCGATGAGATCGCACTGCTGCGCAGCCGCGGGGCCACCATCCGGCAGGTCGGCGCCGTTTACCTGATGGAAGGCCTGATGTTTGGCATCCCCGCGGTATTGGCGGCGCCGTTCCTGGCCGCGGCCGCCACCGCGGCGCTTGGCTGGACGCCTGTGTTCGAAAATGTCAGCCACGGCGAGGCGCTCCCGGCACGCATACCGGCGCTCGCGTTCGGAATGGCCGCGATCGGTGTCGGGTTTTCGCTCGTTGCGTTCATCGTCCCGGCCCTGGTGGTCGCGCGGCGGAGCGCGGTGGCCCGTCGCCGCGACCAGGCACGGCCCGGGCGGTCGCTGATGCAGCGCTACTACCTGGATTTCGTCCTGACGGGCGTGGCGATTTTGCTCCTGTGGGAGCTGCGAGAACGCGGGACGGTGTTCAAGCCTTCTCCAACCGGCGGCGTCTCTTCCGATCCGCTGCTTCTCGCCTCACCCGCAATCCTGGTGGCGGCGGCAGCGGCGCTGCTGCTCCGCTTGTACCCCATTGCCCTGCGGGTGATCAGCGCCGTTTTCGCGCGCAACGCCGGGCCCACGCTCACGCTGGGCTTCTGGCAAGTAATTCGCAGCCCGGGGAACTACACTCGCCTCGCCCTTCTGCTCATGATGGCGATAGCCGTCGGGACGTTCGCGGCCAGCTACTCGACGACGGCCGACCGGGCCTACCAGGATCGGGCGCGATACGAAACCGGCGTCCAGTTTCGCTCCTCCTCGACGGATTCGTCGCTGAGCGTGAACGGCCCCGACGCGGAAAAGACGCTCGCCACGGTCGACGGGGTCCAACGAGTTTCGACGGTCATCCGCGCGCCGGCCACCCCGGGGACAACCGGCCAGTCGAGCCGTGTGTTACAGGTGCTGGCAGTCGATCCGAAGGCGGCAGCCTCCATGCTCTGGTTCCGGGATGACTTCGCCGGCGAGCCGCTCAGCAAACTCATGAACGGTCTGGGCGACGCCGAGCCGCTGACCGGCAAGGTGCTCCCCATGGATACGACCGGGATCTCTGTCTGGGTCAACGCGACCGACATCAAATCCGAAGTCAACATATGGGCGCGCGTGGTGGACAATCACCGCGACTACTCGATGATCGAACTTGGCCCCCTCAACGTGGCCGGCTGGCAGGAGTTCCGGGGGAAGCTTCGGTTGCGCGCCGACGACACGCTCGGGCCGCCCCTCAGTCTGGTATCGTTTGTTGTGACCGAACCCTCGAACCGATTCAACGCCGCAAAGACGACGATTCTGATCGACGACGTAAGCGCCATCGGCGCCGGCGGGCAACTCACACCGATCGAGACGTTCGAAACCACCGCTTCGCAATGGACCATGCTGCCTGCCCGGTCTACCGCGCGTGACCAGTTCGAGACCACTACGGACTCGCCGCATGGCGGCCGGAGCGCCGGTAAGATGACGCGCTCCGCGGGCGGCACGGGCGATGTGTGGGGGATCTACCTTCAGCAGCCGAACGTGCCGTTGCCCGTCATCGCAAGCGAGTCGTTCTCAGCCGATACCGGCATCGGTGTCGGCCAGTCGGGCCTGATCCAGATAGGCAACATCCTCGTCCCGGTGCGCGTCCAGGCGAATTACCGCCTCTTCCCTACGCTGGAGACGATCGATGGCTCTTCGGTCGTCTTCAATCGCGATCAGTTGCTCTCGTGGTTCGGTACGGCAGACGTGATCGGAAGGCTCGTCCTGAACGAAGCGTGGTTCGAATTAAAGCCCGGCACACCCGTCGATCGACTCCAGACGACGCTCTCGACGACGTACGGGATGTCCGGATATATCGACCAGGACCAGCGACTCGCCTCGATCCGCTCCAATCCGTTGATCGCCGCGGGCGGCAGCGGGATCCTCTTCCTCGCATTTCTGGCGATCCTCGTCCTGGTGGCGGCCGCGCTCCTGCTCTCACTCTGGATGTCTGTGCGCAGGCGGCGAATGGAGTTTGCGGTGCTCCGGGCATTGGGATTATCCCGCGGCCAGGTGTTCCGCCTGCTGGTGTTCGAGTATGTGATCGTGGCGATCGTCGGCCTCGGGGCCGGGGCCTACCTGGGCTTGCAGATTGGGCGGCGCATGCTCTCGTTCCTCAACGTCAACGACGCAGGCGACCACGCTGAGCCCTCGTTCGTGATGCAGACCGATTGGGCACTGGTGGCAGGCGGCGCCTTCATCGTCCTGGTGGTGTTCGCGGGGGCTATAGCCCTCGCGTCACGGTTCCTGAGTCGAACCTCAGACGCCCAGGCCCTTCGCCTCGAATAACTAGCGCGCGCCCTGCACGAGTACGAGCACGCCTCGCGTCCAGTCCGGCTGACCGTTTTCAAGGTGGACTGCCAGGCGGTCGGTGGGTTTCACGTCGGCTCCGGTGCCGGCCCGCCAGCGGCGCAGCGGCGCCGTCGGCTCCAGGTCCAGAGTGACCGCGCCGGCAGCGGTGGTGAGTACGATCGTCTTGCCGGAAATCGACCCAACCGTCCCCGATAGGATGGGCCGCTCCTTCTGATCGCGCTCGCTTTCATGGCCGGCGAAGCCTGACGGCGAGCGCGCGATCCCGTCGCTATCGAGCGGCGCGGTCGGCGGCATAACCACGATCAGCCGGATTGAGAAGCTTTTGACTTCGTTGGGGATACCGATGATGGTGACGACCTCGCCGGAAACGATGGTCGAAGGGGCTGCGGGTTCCAGGAACTCGACGGGGGCGGGCGGGACCAGCGTCACCTGCAGCGACTGCGCCGAAAGGCCCGATTGGAGGTTGAGCGCGCCCGCGTTTGCGTTCTCCACATCGAACGGCGTTGTCGGGTTCACCGGCGCAGGCCCCGCAAATGGCGGCGGCTCCGGCGGAGCATCCGACCGGGACGCGCGATGAGCGAGGAACAGCGTCGTCGCAATCAGGGCGAGGAACAGTCCGCCCAGTCCCACCGGGACGAACCACTGCGGAAGCCGTCCGCGCGGGGGTGCCTGTGGGGAATCGGTCGCGGTACTGATGCCCCGAATGCTAGCCGACGACGCTGCTGCTGTCGTCAACGCGTGTTGGCCGGCTGCGGCCCAATCGGGCATGCTGGCACCCCCGGGCGTCGTCGCCCGCGAAAGGGAATAGCAGCCCGGTGCAAGATGAACTCAACCGCGAGTTCCCTCCGGTCTTCGATGGCCACGAAGACTTCATCACGCAGATGAAGCCGACTTCCGGCGCATTCGGCGGTGGGCCGACACGCGACTTTCTCGCGGAATCCGAGAAGGGCCACGTCGACCTCCCGCGTGCCCGCCGCGGAGGCCTCGGCGGATGCTTCACGTCCATCTTCCTGACCAACGAGCGCGCGGAGTTGAACGCGGTGGGCTACGCGATCGACGAGATGAACGACGTCTTCGGCATTGCCGACCGCTCGGAGGGCGCCTTCCGAGTTTGCCGCACTGTCGCCGAAGTGCGGCGCGCCTTCGATGAGAGCGCCTTCGCCTCGGTGTTCATGTTCGAAGGCGCCGACCCGATCTCGTGGAGTTTGAAGGAGCTTCGCGTGTTCTACGAAGCAGGGCTGCGATGCCTCGCGCCGACCTGGAGCCGATCGACGATCTTCGCCCACGGCGTCGCGTTCAGCGGCAATTTGCCGGAGACCGGCTTGAGCCCCGCGGGGCGCGAACTCGTGCACCAGTGCAACCAGCTGGGAATCGTTCTCGACGTCTCCCACATCAACCCGGCCGGGTTCTGGGACATGCTGGAGGAATCGGCCGACCCGGTGATAGCGACGCACTCCAGCGTGAAGGCGATTTCGCCCCACGTCCGCAACCTGGACGACGAGCAGATCAAGGCGCTCGCCGAAAAGGGAGGAACGATCGGCATCAACTTCGCAAACATGTTCCTCCGCGCCGACCTCGGGCACGGAGCCGACGTGCCGGTTGAGGCGATAACGGCGCACTTCGAGCACATCGTGAACCTGGTGGGCGACGAGCACGTCTCGTTCGGCACCGACTTCGACGGCGCCGAAATTCCGGAAGTGGTGAAGGACGCTGCCGGGCTTCCGGTCGTGCTGCGCGCGCTCAAGGGACTCGGATACTCCGACGGTCGCCTTGAGCGAATCTGCAACGGCAACTTCCTGCGCGTCGCCTCCCAGGTCTGGGGCGCCTGAGGGATGTCCGCCGGCACGAGCGCGCGCCTCGCCGCCTTAACGGACCGTGGACGCCTCCGTCCCGGAAACCAGGACGAGGCTCGCGCCAGTGCCCTTGCGGACGGCTCCGTGCTTCTACTCGTCGCCGACGGGCTCGGCGGCGAGCCCGCCGGCGACCTCGCGAGCGCCGAAACTGCGAAGACCGTGGAAGCCCGGCTGTCCGCCGGCGCGCCCTCTCCGCCGGAGGACCTGGCCGATGCATTTCTGAACGCGAACCGGCGAATCAAATTGCTCGCGGACGAACAACCCGGCCGTGCGACCATGGCCACCACTCTGACTGCGGCGATCGTCCGCGACCGGACGTGCTGGCTGGCGAACGCAGGCGACAGCCGCGCTTACCTGGTTAACGACGGCGGCATCACCCAGCTCAGCCGCGATGACTCCTGGGTGGCGGAGCGGGTTCGCGCCGGGGACATGACCGAAGCGCAGGCCGAAGTTCACCCGTACCGAAACGTCGTCACGCGGGGGGTGGGGATCGACGACGAGTTGGTGGTCGCCGTCGACGTTCACAATGTCGAAGCGGGCGACCTCATCCTGCTCTGCACCGACGGCCTGCACCGCATGCTGGCCGACGACGTCATCGCGGCGCTGGTACGGCGGCCGGCATCACCGGCCGCCCGCGCCCGAGCGCTCATCGATGCCGCCAATGCGGCGGGTGGGATCGACAACATCGGCGTCGCCCTCTACGTAGTCTCGTGACCCGCTAGCGGCGAGGCGGCGGTGTCCCCAGCCCGGCCATCGGCGTGAGTGCTGTCATGTCGATATCGATGAGTGATGGGCCGTCGAGCGCCATCGAACGTTCGAACGCAGAGCGGAATTCCGCCGCGCTCTTCACGCTTTCGCCCGGCATGCCCATGCCCCGTGCCACCATCGCGAAATCCGGTGTTGCCAACTCGACGCCAAATTGCCGCCCTTCGAACGTGCGGCCTTCAATGGCGCGGAGGACGCCGTAACCGCGGTCGTTGAAGATGCAGACGATGACGGCCACGTTGTGCTGCACCGCCGTCGCGAGTTCGCCGATGTTCAGCATGAATCCGCCGTCGCCCTGGATCAGCGCCGCCTTCTTGCCGCTCCCGATCGCAGCCCCGATGGCCAGCGGAAGACCGGGACCGATGGCGGCTGACGTTGGGTGGATGGAGGTGCGCGGCGCCAGGATCGGCATCAGCCGGTTACCCCAGAGGTAGGCCGGCACCGTCGCGTCTCGGACCACACAGCCGTCACGCGGGAGCAGCTCGCGCATCGTATCCATGATCGCCTCGTAGTCGGGGCCGATCTCCTTGCGGATCTGCTGGCGCGTGGCGTCGCGCAGCCCCTGTGCGCGCGCGAGGAAGGCAGCGTCGCTGCTCGCTCCATCCAGCTCCCGGAGCAACGCGGCCAACCCCAGCCGGGCGTCGGCGACCACGGCCACGTCAGCGTGGTAGTTACGGCCGATCACGCCCGGGTCGGCGTCGATATGCACCAGCTTGCCGCCCAGCGGGAGCGCCCAGTTCCGCGTCTGCCCGCCCTGGAACCGAGTGCCCACAGCCACGACGACATCGGCCTGTTCGAGCGTTTCCGCGACGCCTGGTTGCGCGGTCAGCGGACCCATGCAGAGCGGATGGTCCTCGGGGAGGCTG
>JBGOVF010000349.1:0-3616 GCA_041477975.1 Tepidiformaceae bacterium | reverse complement strand
GGTGACCGCGTCGAAGCCTGGGTGGAGCGCCAGCGGGCGGACGGGCTGGACGGCTACGTGCTCCTCGCGGAGGGCGCCGTGGCTGAAGGCGACCGGTCATGACCGCGCCACCGAACGACCAGCAGGCGCGCGATGCCATCCGGACGCGGCTCGATGAGACGTTGTTCGTTGAGGCGGGGGCGGGCACGGGCAAGACGACCGAACTTGTGCAACGGATCCTCGCGCTCGTGACCTCCGGGGTGCCGGTACGGCAGGTCGCCGCGATCACGTTCACGGAGGCTGCCGCGGCGGAACTGAAAGACCGGGTGCGCCAGGAATTGGAAAGCGCGTCACTCGGCGCGGAGGCCGGCTCCGGGCTGCCGGAGCCGGAACGGCAGCTTTGCGCCACGGCACTCGACGACCTCGACGCGGCCTCGATGCAGACGCTCCACAGCTTCGCCCAGCGCATCCTCATGACCTTCCCCCTGGAAGCCGGGCTGCCACCGGAGATCCAGCTCATGGACGACATCCGCTCGCGCATCGCGTTCGACGAGCGCTGGGGGAAGTTTCTGGATGTGCTGCTCACCAACCCGGCGTACGAGTCGGCGCTCGTCCGCGGTCTAACCTTGGGCCTTGCCACGGACGGGCTGAAGCAGGTGGCGCGCGCGTTCCACGAAAACTGGGACCGGCTCGATCACGCCGTATTCGACCAACCGGAGGAGGGCCGAGGCGACTTCGATGCCGCCCCGCTTGCAGCCGAGCTGGCCGCGGTGGCAGACCTCCAGCGCCACGCCCTCACGGCGGAGGATCGGCTCCGCCAGCACCTCGACCGCGTGCGGTACTACGCGGCGACGATCGAGCGGGCGCTGGCTGAAGTGGCGGCCGCCGCCCCGGGCGACGCAAAACGGGCGGAGGAGGATCGCCTGCTGCGGGTGTTGGCCGACGGCACGCCAATCGAGACCAAGTACGGCCAGATCCCGAACTGGCGGGGCATCAAGCCCGCGGAGATCCGCGCAGTGCTGAAGCAACTCTCCACAGAACGCGACGAGTTGCTCGGGCGGGTCCGGTCCCACGCGCTGGCGGGGCTGCTGCCGGCGCTCGTGGAGTTCGCGCTCACGTACGCCGGCGAGCGGCGACGACACGGGCGGCTCGACTTCCAGGACCTGCTCGTGTTGGCGCGCAACGTGCTGCGCGAGCACCCCGACGTGCGCCGGGCGCTCGCCACGCAGTACCGCCACCTGCTCATCGACGAGTTCCAGGACACGGACCCGCTTCAGGCTGAGATAGCGGCGCTGCTGGCCTGCGAGGCGGAGGCGGCCGGCCCGTGGCAGACGCTGCCGCCGAAACCCGGCAAGCTCTTCGTGGTCGGCGACCCGAAGCAGTCCATCTATCGCTTCCGGCGGGCGGACGTGGAGCTGTACGAACGCGCGCGAGAAGCGTTTCAGGCGCGGACGGTTCTCCTCACCACGAACTTCCGCTCTGTCCCGCCAATCCTGGAGTGGGTGAACGCGGTTTTCGAGCGGCTCTTCGAGTTGCGGCCCGGCGAGCCGGAGCATGCCCAGCCGCGCTACATCGCCCTCGACGGGGCCCGTGCGAATGCCCCGCCCCCGGTCGTTCGGCTTATCGGGGAAGGCCGCGACGCGGCAATCGACGACATACGGCGTGGCGAAGCCGACGAACTGGTGCGCCTGATCCAGGCCGCACGGCGGGAGAACTGGCGCGGCGCTTCCGATGCGGGGCGGACGACACGCTACGCCGACATGACCATCCTCCTGCCAACGCGCACGACCTTTCCCCCCATCGAACGCGCACTGGAGGCCGCGGGCATCCCCTACCGGGTGGAGAGCCGCTCGTTGCTCTTCGCCACGCAGGAGATCCGCGACCTCACATCGATCCTCGCCGCCATCGACGACCCGACCGACGACATCGCGGTGGTCGCGGCGCTTCGCGCGCCAGCGTTCGCCTGCGGAGATGACGACCTCGTGCGGTTTACGAAGCTGCACCGCGGCTGGGACTACCGCGCTCCATCCCTTGATGGCCTCGACCCCACGAACCCCGTTGTGCGAGCCATGCCGATTCTCAAGCAATACCACGACCGTCGCTGGTGGGTGCCAGTCAGCACGCTCGTCGAGCAGGTGATCCGCGAGCGGCGGATGCTGGAACTGGCCTTCGCGGGCCACCGGCCGCGGGAGACCTGGCAGCGGCTGCGCTTCGTTGTGGAGCAGGCGCGGCAATTCGTCGATGCGGGCCCGGCCATCAGCCTGCGCCAGTTCGTGGACTGGTTGCGGACACAGGCCGGGGAGGCGTCGCGCGTCGCGGAAAGCGTGGTGCCGGAGGCGGACGACGACGCCGTGCGGGTGATGACCGTGCACGCCTCAAAGGGCCTGGAGTTCCCCATCGTCTTCCTCGCGGGCCTGGGCGCGGACCCCGTGGAGGCGCGCTCGCCGGTGCTCTGGCGCGCGGGCGCGGACGCCGACCGGCTCGAGGTGCACATTGGCTACGTCCGGTCACCGTTCAAGACGGCCGGCTACGACGCCGTTTACCAGGACGAACGGGCGATGAGCACCCACGAGAAGAACCGGCTGCTCTATGTCGCCGCAACGCGAGCGAAGGACGCGCTCGTCGTGAGCTTGTACCACAAGGCTTACGCCATGCCTCACGAGACCCGGCACATGGAGCTGCGCTGTGCACCGGCCGAATGCATCACCTCAATCTGCAACGAGCTCGGGCTTACGCACAGGGTGGCGGTTCCTGAAATCGCCACGGCGCAGCCCGAGACTTTCGAGGAGACGGCGGTGGAGACCAGGGAAAGCCGCGACCGGTGGGTGGTTGACCGGAAGGCGCGCATCCAGAGCCTCGCGAGGGCGCCCCGGCTGGCCGCGACGGCCATCGCCCACGGGGGTGCGTCCGGTGCTCGTGAAGATGAAAAGCCGGAACCAGAACCCGAAGCGCCACCGTGGCGGAGGGGGCGGGCCGGCACTTCGATCGGCCGCGCGGTGCACGCAGTGCTGCAGACCATCGACCTGAGGAACGGCGATGGCGAAGTTGAGGCGGCCCGCGCGCAAGCGGTGGCCGAAGGTATCCCGGGGCGCGAAGACGAGATCGCCTTGCTGGTGCGAAACGCGCGGCAATCGAAAGCCGTGCGAGCGGCGGTCGCTTCGAAGCGGTACTGGCGCGAGGTGTACGTTGCGGCGGAGGTGGATGAGGCCACGGTGGAAGGGTTCATCGACCTGCTCTACGAATCGCCCGAGGGGTTGGTGGTTGTGGACTACAAGACCGACGAAGTCCCGAATGAGGCCGCGAATGATGCGGCGATGGACCGCTACAGCCTGCAGGGCGCCGCCTACGCGGTGGCGCTGGAGGCCGCGCTCGGGCGGCCCGTGGCACGCTGCACGTTCGTGTTCGTCCGGCCCAAGGGCGAGCACGATGTCCCGGATCTGCCCGCATGGATGCGCCGGGTGAAGGAGCGCGTGCCGGAGCTGCTCGCGGCCCTGCGCGCTACTCCCTGAGGGGAGGTGTCCCGAAGATGACCCCGGGGTTGAGGATGCCGCGCGGATCGAGTGCGCCTTTGATTGCCCTCATCGCCGCGATGTCCACGGGGGAGCGCGTCAGGTGCAACCAGCGCGTTTTTGCGACG
>JBGOVF010000356.1:0-3566 GCA_041477975.1 Tepidiformaceae bacterium | reverse complement strand
TGATCCGCTCGAGCACAGCGACGGTGAGCGGCTCGATGTAGACCGCGTCGGCCACATCGAGGTCCGTCATGATCGTTGCCGGGTTCGAGTTGACGAGGATGCTGCGCACGCCCTCTTCGCGCATGGCTTTGCAGGCCTGTGTGCCGGCGTAGTCGAACTCGGCAGCCTGGCCGATGACGATCGGTCCGGAGCCGATGATGAGGACGCTGGCTGGCTTCACCGTGCTCCTCCTGTCGTGGTGGTTCGCGGAGCGAGCCGGAAAGAAGCCTCCCGGCGGTTGCTCGGCGATGCCTGCATTCGGTTACCTGGCCCGGCGCCGGAAGAGCCTGGCCATGCTCCGGCGGAGTGGGCGGAAAACAAAGATGAGCAGGAGGAACGGCGCCAGCACGAAGGTATTCGAAGGCACCAGGAAGAGCGTTGCCACCAGCCCGCCCATGACCACGCCGAGAATCATCGGCGTGATGTAGTGGTCGCGCTGGCGAAGCTCGTCGCGGAGGAGGATCAGGCCCAACAGGAACCCGAAGATCCCGCTCAGCGTGAGCGCGGCCGCGAACATCCGCGCGAGCAGCGTGCCCGGCTCGCCGGCCGTAACGTCATCATCGACGAATGAAGCGACGACGAAGATCGCCGACATCGTCCACGCGGCCGCGGCCAGTGAGAACAGGAAGTCGGGCACCGTGGTCGCGGGCTTGCGTTTGCGGATCGGGGCATTTTCCCGCCGGAGCGGCCCCGTTCGAGCGCGACTGCTCACCGGGAGCCCTCCTCCGCGTACGAGCCGCAAAGCGTCACAGGGGCAGCTCGAAGGTCATGTCCGGGTTGCGCAGCGGTACCATCGCGCCGATGGACGAGAGGAAGCTGAGCGCTGGCTCGTTGCCATCGGGCAGGCGGCCGCGAATCGCCCGGTAGCCGTGGTCGCGGGCGAAATCAACGAGCGCATCTGCGAGATCCGTCGCCAGTCCGCGGCGGCGGTAATCCGGCAGCACCCAGACGCCGAGGACGCCCGTTTCGGGCCGGGTGGTGTCGAAATCGAGGGCGCCAAACGCCACCGGAATGCTGCCGTCGTAGGCGACAACGACGCAGCCTTCTTCGCCAAGGCGCTTGATCCAGGACCGCGCCCGCTCCGTCGTCCATTCGCCTTCGAGTCCGACGTTTTCGTTGACGAGCGCCCGAAGGATGCTGGCGACTCCGTCGGCGTCGTCCGGTGTACCTCGACGAATGTTCGTGGCGCGGGTCATGAGACTCCTCCGTGCACCGTGGCCATCATCTCGACGAAGCGATCGAAGATGCCGGCGTTGTCGAGCGGGCCCGGGCAAGCCTCCGAATGATACTGGATGGTCAGGAGCGGTTCGTTGCGAAGCGCCAGGCCTTCGACTGTCTGGTCGTTCAGGTTGATCTGGCTGACGAAGGCGGAGCTGTTCAACCCGTCAGGGTCGACGGCGTAACCGTGGTTTTGTGCGGTGATTGTGACCTTGCCTGTGAGCACGTCCTGCACCGGATGGTTGCCGCCGCGGTGACCGAACGGGAGTTTGAAGGTCCCCGCACCCAGTGCACGAGCAGCCACCTGGTGGCCGAGACAAATGCCAAGGATGGGCACCTTACCAATCAGCCTGGCGGCCTGCTCGACCATGCCGTCGAGCAGGCGAGGGTCGCCGGGCCCGGGCGAGAGGACAATGCCGTCCGGCCGGGCGCCCAGCAGTTCGTCTGCGGTCGAATCGGCCGGGAACACGCGGATGGCGCAGTCGCGGGCGGCGAGCGACCGCATGATGTTGCGTTTCACGCCTCCGTCCAGCAGCGCGATGCGCCTGCGCGGCTGCCCGTCCGGGTGGTCCCACTCGTAAGCCTCGCGAGTGGTCACCTTTGCCACCCAGTTCACATCGTCGTAGCCGGGAAGAGATCTGAGCCTCGACAAAGCGTGCGTGGCGGATTCGTGGGTGGTGATGGTGCCGGCGATCACGCCGTGCTGACGGATGCGGCGTGTGATCGCGCGCGTGTCCACTCCTTCGATGGCTACAACATGGCGCTCCGCGAGGTACTCACGCAGCGTCTTCGTTGACCGCAGGTGGCTCGGCTGGAGAGCCGCTTCGCGAACGACGAGGCCCGCCGGCTGAATGCAGTCCGACTCCTCAACCGTCGCGTCGATGCCGTAGTTGCCGATGATCGGGTACGTCAGCACCAGGAGCTGGCCCGCGTACGATGGGTCCGTCAGCATCTCCTGGTAGCCGGTCATGGAAGTGTTGAAGACGACTTCCCCGTCCGCGTGCCCGGGCGTCCCGACCGAACTCCCGGGGAAGACACTGCCATCTGCGAGCACGAGTAGCGCCTCAGGCATGGGCGGGCTCCTGCTCGAGCGCCACCTCGCCTCGAAGCACCACCGCTCGAACGCGGCCGATCAACTCCTGCCCGGCGAGGGGTGTGTTCTTGCCTTTGGACGCAAACCGCGCCGGATCGACGATCCAGCGGTCCACGAGGTCGAAGACGACGAGATCGCTTGACACGCCTTCGATGAGCCGGCCCGCGCCCGGAACGCGGGCGTCGATCTTGAACGCTGCCACAGGGCCGCTGGTGAGCGCGCGTAGTGCCGGGACCAGCTCCAACTCCCCGCGATCTACAAGCGCCAGGACCGTGCCGAGGGCCGTTTCGATGCAACTGATGCCGGGCGCCGCAAAGTCGAATTCGCAGAGTTTGTCTTCGAGCGCATGCGGTGCGTGGTCGGTGGCGATGGCATCGATGGTCCCATCGTTTACGCCGCGGAGTAGCGCGCGCCGGTCCGTTTCGGTCCTCAGCGGCGGGTTGATCTTCGCGTTCGTTTCGTAAGCCGGCTCTGGGCCGGGTCCGAAGACGGCGTCTTCCGTGAGCAAGAGGTGGCTTGGGGTGACCTCGCACGTGACCGGCAAGCCGCGGCGCTTCGCATCCGCGACGAGTTCGAGGCCGCGGGCGGTCGTTACGTGGGCTATGTGCAGGCGCGCACCGGCCGCCTCGCAAAGCGCAATGTTGCGGGAGATGGCGGCCACTTCGGCGGCTACGGGCTGGCCCGCGAGGCCGAGGCGCTCGCTCACGCGACCCTCATTCATGACGCCGCCGGCGTTCAGCACAGGGTCGTCGCAGTGTTCCGAGAGCGGGAGGCCAAGCGCCCCGGCGAGTTCCAGTGCGCTGCGCATGAGGCGGGCATCGGCGACCGGGCTGCCGTCGTCGCTGAAGGCGATGCATCCGGCCGCGGCGAGTTCGGAGAGCTCGGCGAGGTCCTTGCCTTCGCGCCGGCGGCTTACACAGCCAATGGGCAGCACGCGGACCGACGCATCGCGAGCGAAGCGCTCAATGAGCGCCTCGACGGCCGTCGCGGAATCAGGGGCCGGGTTGGTATTGGGCATCGCGCAGAGCGTCGTGAAGCCGCCGAGCAGCGCTGCCCTCGTCTCGGTCGCGATGGTGCCCTTCTGCTCGAACCCGGGTTCGCGGAGATGCGCGTGAAGGTCGACGAAGCCGGGACTGACAATACAACCGGAGGCCTCGATGATGCGGGCGCCCGGGGCGTCCAGCGCAGCCCCTATTCGGGCCACGACGCCGTCGCG
>JBGOVF010000458.1:0-2974 GCA_041477975.1 Tepidiformaceae bacterium | reverse complement strand
CATCGCCAATTGCGGCCGGCCCGCAAACGGCCCCATGGCCCGGGACGATGGTCTCGGCGCCGAGCGCTGCGATGCGGTCGAGCGCATCCAACCAGCCGCCAACCGATCCGCCGAGCGCAAACGGCGTCCCGCCGTTGAAGATGATGTCGCCGGTGAACAGCAGCTTGCGCTCCGGGATCCAGGCCACGATGTCGTTCGTGGTGTGGGCGGGCCCCACGAACATGAGCTCGACCTTGAGGTCGTCCACATACACGTTCAGGCGGTCCTCGAACGTGACCGTCGGTGGCGCCACCACCCAATCGCCGAAATCGATCGTGGGGAACAGCGTCCCCACGGCCCTGCCGGCGGCGATTATTTCGCGCCGGCAACGCTCGTGAGCGATGATCGCGGTGTCCGGCGCGAACATGAAGTTGCCGTGCGTGTGGTCGCCGTGGCTATGTGTGTTGACGAGCGCGCTGACCGGCTTCTCAGTGACCTTGCGGACCGCCGTGTGGAACGCCCGCGCCCGCGCCTCGGTGCCGGTGGTGTCGATGACCGTCGCCGCTTCCTTGCCGACGATGCAGCCCGCGTTGTTCAGGAACCAGCTGCCATCGAGCTGCACGTATGCGTAGATCCCGGCGCTCACTTCCTGGACGGCTGGCGGCGGGATTTCGGCGTGGACCGGGACGGTGGCAGAGGACATGGCGCTGCTCCTGAGAGTGAGTGCGGGGAGTTTAGCGCGCCGAAGGAACGGCGGGCTCTCTCCTTCGCCTATACTGCAGGAATGAAAGTTGAGTTGAGCGATCAGGCCGAGGAACTGGTGAAGCAGCAACTCGTCGGCGGCCAGTACGATTCCGCAGATGAAGTCATCGAGGAGGCCCTCAGGCGGCTCGGTGACGATGCGGAGTACTGGGCCGAAGTTGGCCGCATGGTTGAAGACGGCCGCCAGAGCCTGGCCGCGGGGCGGTTCACGAAGCTGACGCCCGATCTGGCGGACCGAATCAAGAGCGAAGCGCGAGCACGGCGCGACAGCACTCAGTCACAGTCGGCCTGATGCATGTCGTCCTCAGCGATGAGGCGCTGGAGGATCTCCGCGAGATCTGGCTGTTTCTCGCCACTCAGAGCGAGGTGACCGCAAACTCGACCGTGGAAGGTGTTCTTGAAGCCGTCGGGAGCTTGTCGGCGCTCCCGGAGCGGGGGATGGTCGTTCCGAACCTCCCAGGCCCCGAAGTGCGGCGACTCGTCTTTCGCGAGTGGCTGATCTTGTTCGAAATCAGCAACTCGAGTGTCGAAGTTCTCCGTGTCGTGCACGGACGGCGCGACCTGCGTGCCCTACGGCTTCGCCGCTAACCCATTACAGCTCGATCGCCCGTCCCTGCTTCCAGCTCTCGTACGCAGCGTCGATCACCTTCATGTAGCGAACTCCATCGGCGAAGTTCGTCAGCCGCACCGGCGCTCCTTCGCGCACGGACGCCACGAAGTCCTCTTCCACGCGCCAGCCGCGATCCGTGCCGGGGTCGGGTTCGATGTCCGCGAACTGCTCCCCGTGCAGCGCAAACGTCGCACGGTCGCCCTGTTGCCAGCGGATCGTGCCCTTCGTCCCGAACACGATGATGCCGTTCGAAGCTGCGCCCGCCGCCACCGAACTGAGCGTGTACGTGATCCGCGCACCGTTCGTCAGTCGTCCCAGCACTCCGTACGTATCCGGCACATCGACCTTCCCGGGCCGCCCGGTCTCCGAATCGGGCCGGTCCGCGGTCACCACCTGCCCGTCGGCCAACACGCGGGCGTGGTCGCCGAGCCAGCGGTGGATCACCTCCACGAAGATTCCGAACATCATCACGTTCTTGCCCGAGTAGTCGCTTCGCTGGCGCCAGTGCAGGGGCGTCGCCGGCTCCAACCCGCTCCCGTTGAGCACGTTGACCGTCACTTCCCGGATCGTCCCAAGCGCCCCTTCGCGGATCATCCGAGTGATCGTGGGCCCAAGGCGGAAGTCGAACGGCGCTGGCACGAGTTGGGCGACGAGCCCCGGGTGCCGTTCGCTGGCTGCGAGCATCTCCTCGGCCTCGGCCAGGTCGCGCGCCATGCGCGCCTCGCAGAGGACGTGCTTGCCGGCTTCGAGCGCCATAATGGTGTATTCGCGGTGCTTGTACGGCCACGTGCCGATGCACACGGCGTCAATCTCAGGGTCGGCGCAGAGGGCTTCGACAGAATCGAACACCCGAGGGATGGAGAGCTCGGCGGCGACGCGTTCGCTGCTCGCGCGCGAGCGGTTCGCCACGGCGGTTACTCCCACGCCGTCAACTTTGCGAAAGCCCGGGACATGCATCGTGCGCGTATTCGCGCCGGCGCCAATGAGACCGATACGAAGAGGGGGCATGCGGAGAACTCCTTTGTGCGGGGAGCCTAGCCGAAATCGCCGAGGAACTCGATACGGTGAACCATGCCGTCATCGCCAACCTCGGCTGAGAGGCGCACAAGCCGACGAATCTGCTCGCCCGGGGACAGCCTCTGTTCGGTTAACACCACGATCCCGGCATGCTCGAACCACTCAACCCACGATTCGGCGTGTAGCCGCGAGTAATCGCCGATGTTCGCGGTGTAGATGACTCGCCTCCGGGACGCCCCGAACGCCAGTTGGTCGGGATCGGGTCGGCCGCGCATACCGGCTTCGGTTGTCGTGAGGACATCGAAGCCTGCCGCTCGGAGTCCTCTGAGGACCGCGCGGGCCATCGAGTCTTCATCGAGATAGAGCCTGATCACGCTTTGGGCGCGCGGCGCGGCCACCCATTCGGGTACTTCCTCGAGTACTCTTCCCCGAGCCGCTCGTCGTCATCGATCCAGGCCTGGATGAACTCCTGGTTCGCCAGGTAGAAGGCGATGGCGCCGTAAAAGTGCGCGAGATCGATGTCGGGGTACTCCGCCTGCATCTCCTCGGCGCGCATGCCCATCTGGTAGAGCACGCCCACGCGTTTGATCGTCATCCCCGTGCCTT
>JBGOVF010000373.1:0-3445 GCA_041477975.1 Tepidiformaceae bacterium | reverse complement strand
CGCCGAATACCTTCCGGATGCGAATGGGGACGCTACGGTAGGCCCAACCAAACGCGCTCGCCGCGAGGATCACCATCCCGGGGCTGGCTTCGTCGAGGACTCGCTCGGCGTATGCGTCCCAGCCTGCCACGTGGACGTACATCCGGCGGTGGATGAGCTCAACGGGCTCACCGAGACGTGGCTCGAGATGGCGGCACACGAGCCGCGGCCACGCCTTCTCCGGGTCGGCCAGGTTGCTCCCGTCGCTGTCGCTTCCCCCATACACGAGCAATCGCACGGGCGGAGTCTACCGGCTGGCCGGGCTCGACGCTGCGGCGGCGGCGGTTGCGTCCCGGGCGAAGATTGTGAGCATGGCCGTGGCCATCTGCTGGTGATGGGTCACGGTCCGGTGCACGCGGTCGCCAAGAAAGCCCTCCTCCTCGGTCATCGCGGAGAGGAGTGACTCGCGGTCGAACCAAAGCAGGTGGCGTTCGCGCGTTCGACTTTCGAGGACGGCGTTGAAGTCAGTGATCTGCGCGTTGACCCCCGGGGTGGCCCGCGCCAGTTCTCCACGCAGGAAGATCGTCCCGGTAACGAGCACTTCGGCGTCCTCTTCGCGCGCGAGCCGGTCGATGAGCGCCAACCACCGGCACTCTGCCTCGCCCCTCGGCAGATGCGCCGCGACCGGGATCGTGTGCCGCACGGTCCAGTGCACCGCGCCTGCGCCGGCGGCAACCAGGCGGTTGCTGGGAGCGCCCGCATCGAACCAGCTCATCCGCGCTTCGGCCCAGTCGCCGGCCCGCGCCCCGAGTACCTTCCGGATGCGCGTTGGCACGGTGCGCCAGGCCCAGCTGACCCCGTTGCAGGCCATGATCACGAAGTCGGGCCTGTGTTTCGTCAACACGTGGTCGACGTAAGCAGCGGGGTCGCCGACGTGCACGTAAAGCCGGCGGTGGACCAGCGCGACGGGCTCTCCGAAGCGGCCCTCGAGTCCCTGGCAGATCAGGGACGGCCACGCCAGCAACGGGTCGGGCAGGTTGACGCCTTCGCTATCGCTTCCGCTGAAGACAACGAGCTTCATGCCGCGATGTTAACGGAACGGCATTGCTCCACATGAAGCAAGGCCCCTACTCTCTCCGTTCCCATGCAGCGAATCGCGATCATCGGGCGCGGCGGCGCCGGCAAATCCACCCTCGCCCGCGTGCTGGGCGAAAGGCTAGGCCTGCCCGTCATCCATCTCGATACAGAACACTGGCTCCCGGGCTGGGTCGAGCCGCCGGACGACATGTGGAAGGCTCGCGTCACGGAGCTTGTGCAGGGTGAGCGCTGGATCATGGATGGCAACTTCGGTGGCACCTTCGAAGAGCGCTTCGCCGCCGCCGATACGATCATCCTTCTTGACTTCCCGGGCTGGCTGTGCGCCTGGCGGGTGCTGCGGCGGGTGCAACAATGGCACGGCCGCAACCGGCCGGACCTGCCCGAAGGTTGCCCCGAGCAGTTCGACTTCAAGTTCCTCAGGTGGGTCTACACGTACGGTGGCCGCCGGGGCGAAGTGCTTGCGCGCGTGTTCCGGGCCCAGGCGGCGGGCCGCCGGGTCGTGGTCCTGCACTCGCCAGGCGAGGTGCGCCGGTATCTGGCGCACCTCCGGACGGTGGACGAGGAGCCTGTGTGCCTGGAGCGGATCGCGGTGTGCGGCCCACCCGGCGCCGGCAAGACCACGTTCGCCGTCCGCCTCGGCGAATGGCTGGGCCAGCCGTCCGAGGAGCTGGACGACCTGGTGCCGAGGTGGGCCCGCGCCGCCAAGGAGCGCGCCGCTGTCGCCCGCCTCGTTGACGCCGAACGCTGGGTCATCGACGGCTCCTACTGGCCCTCGCTCAACCTCCGCCTCGCCCGCGCCGACGCCGTGATATTCCTGGACCTGCCGTTCCACGTCTCCGCCAGGCGCTACCTCGGACGCCGGGCGGACCGGAGTGCCCGCCAGTTCCTGGGCTCGCTCGTCTGGGTCCTGGCCTACCCGCTCTCCGAGCGGCGCCGGGTTCGCCAGCGCCTCTCGCGATTCGCGCATCGTACGGCCGTTTACCACGTCCGCTCCGTTGCCGAGGAAGCAGCGCTCACGGCAGCCCTCACGCGGCAGGACTGACAGCGCCTTACATTGTCGCTAACCTACCCGCGCATCTCACGCCGGACACAGCCCGGCCAAAAGGAGTCTTCCATGGGCGAAATGGTCACGTTCCCATCCAACGGCGGCGCCACGGGCGGCTATCTCGCGAAGCCAGTCTCCGGCGCGGGCAAGGGCGTCATCGTCATCCAGGAGTGGTGGGGCCTGAACGGCAACATCAAGGGCATCGCCGATCGCTTCGCCGCCGAAGGCTTCGTCGCGCTCGCACCGGACATGTTCCACGGCAAAGTCACGGCCGAACCGGACGAAGCGGGCAAAATGCTGATGGCGCTCAACGTGCCCCAGGCCGAGAAGGACCTGCGCGGCGCCGTCAGCTACCTCAAGAACCTCACGAGCGCGCCTGTTGGCACCGTCGGATTCTGCATGGGTGGGGCGCTCAGCCTGTTCGCCGCCTGCACGAACAACGGCGATGTCGGCGCCTGCGTCGATTTCTACGGCGGGCACCCGGCGGTCAAGTACAACTTCGATGGCCTCACCGCGCCCGTCCTGGGCCTCTGGGCCGAGAACGACGACTTTGTGAACCCCAACGTGCCGGGTTACGAAGCCGCCCTCAAAGAACGCGGCAAGAAGTATGAGTTCATCACCTACCCCGGGACCCAGCACGCCTTCTTCAACGACGAGCACCCCGAACCCCAGTACAACCCCAAGGCCGCGGCTGAGGCCTGGCAGAAGACACTCGCCTTCTACCGCGCGAATCTGTGATGCGGCTGGGCCCGCCAACCCGTCTTGCTCCCCCTCTCCTGCGCGCAGCTTCGGAGTGGCGGCCGTCTCTGGCCGCTTGTGCCATGCAACATCGCCGGGCATCCGCGAAGCTCCGGGTGGCGCGCGGCGCGAGCGGCCACGGAGGGCCGCGACTCCGTTCCGCGACTTCACTTCTTCCGCGAAGTCGGGAGAGGGGGCCGGGGGGTGAGGGCGGGTCCGCCGCCCGCGGTAACCAGGCGTGGCGCCGCGACGGGCTCCGTTAGTGGACAAGCTCGACGGCAAGGTTGCAATCGTCACCGGCGGCGCCTCCGGCATCGGCAAGCGCACGGTCGAACTGTTCGTCGAAGAGGGCGCGCGCGTCATCGTTGCCGACCTCGACAGCGACCGCATCGGCGCGCTGATCGGCCAGTTGGGCCACAACTACGTCGATGGCGCGACCGTCGACGTGCGCGACGAGCCGGCCGTCCAGCGCATGGTCGAACAGGCCGTGCGCCGCTTCGGCAAGGTTGATATCGCCATGAACAACGCGGGCGTCGGCGGCTTCTCGCCGATCGAGAACTACGCGCTTGCCGACTGGGACCGCGT
>JBGOVF010000417.1:0-3156 GCA_041477975.1 Tepidiformaceae bacterium | reverse complement strand
TCTTCCCCTCCAGCCCCATCGCGCTTACCCGCGGCGATTCGGGCAAGACCCGGGCTGGAAACGGAGGCGACCCCACACAGGCCGGCGCAGGCGCACCGACGGCGACACCGACCTCCGCCGCGGGCGCTTCGTTCATTGGCCCGTCGCCGAGCCCGACTGTAAGCCTATCCCCTTCTTCCAGTTCCTCCCCCGCCGGCGCAGGCCCGACAAGCACGCCGACGAAGACGAACACGCCCGTGCCGACGCCTGGCCCGGGTACACCGACGTTCACGCCGACGAGCACATCGACGAACACGCCAACATTCACGAGCACCCCGACGCCAACTTCGACGCCCACCGCAACCGCGACCCCGTGCGTGGCGACGATCGCCCGGTTCGGGAGCGGGCCGCTCACCATCGCCCCGGGTGGGAGCAGCAACTTCACTGTCTCCAACACGCAGGGCTGCTCCGCCGCCTATTCCGTCTTATCCGACCCGGCCGCGGCGTGGCTAACGGCGAGCGGCGGCGGCACGCTTGCACCCTTCGAACAGGCGCCAGTAGGAGTGAGCGTGAACGCCGCACTCGTGCCGGCCGCCGAAAACACCTATACGGGCACCATCACCGTGACCGGGCCGAACAACTCGTTCGTCGTGCAGGTGCGCACGACCATCGGAGGAGCACCCCCGAGTGTGACCTTGACCAGCAAACGCTGCACCGGCAGCTCCGTCGATTTCGTGGCCCAGGCGACCGACGACATTGGGGTCACCGCAGTAACGCTGAACTACGTCCTCAGCACGGGAACGCCGGGCTCGCGTCTCATGACACTCAACTCTGGAGGGACCGCGGTGAACGGAACGTGGCACGTCACGTTCAACCTCCCGCCATCGACCTCGGCCATCACAATCGCCACGTTCACGATTACTGCTACCGACGGCGCCTTCCGCACCGATTCGATTTCCGACAGATGCTAGCGGGCAGGACAAGCCCACTGGCCGTGCGGTAAGCTCTGGCGACATCACGTCGATCCGCGCGCCGGGGTACTCCGCGCGCCTCCGGAGGTTTCCCATGTCCGATTTCCCGTCCGTCGAGTGGTTCCGCGCCGCCGCCGATTTGCTTAACAAGTCCGATAGCTTCAAGCGCTGTGGCACCGTCGATACGCAGATGGGCGTCCAGGTCGACGACGAGATCTTTGAGATCGACTTCGAGGCGTTCGAGATCACGAGTGTGAACAAGATCGATGCGCATCGCGCCGAGGAGCTCGACTTCACGCTCGTCCAGTCCGGCGAGGCGTGGCGCGCGATGCTCGATGACATCAAGGCGAACGGCCACGCCACCCACGAATACACGCTCAACTCCCTGGACCTGCGAAGCGACGCCGAGCTGGCGATCGGCAAGGACTACAACCGCCGCGACCTCTTCTACCGCTTCAACCAGAGCATCCAGGACTACTTCGACATGTCAGCGAAGATGGAGACGACCTACCCGGCACGCGTCTGACAATTCACGATTTCCGATTCACAATTCACGATTCCACACGGCGAGCCGAACGCGTGTAGCGATGGGGTTGCCCGAATCGTGAATTGTGAATCGTGAATTGCTAGCGGTGTGCGTAGCGCCGGTGGCGGTCTCGCGCCGCTGAGGGCTTGGTAGCCGTCGACGGAGGGGCTTCGACCCGCGCATACGGCTCGAGGACCTGGAGCGCGTTCGCAAGCTGCCCGCCCACCTCGCGGCCCAGGTCCGTGGTGAGCGACGAGAAGCGGAACGTGCGGTGCAGCCGCCGCCACGAGGCAGTCCACTCCTCCAGCTCCCAGCCCGGCCCGAGGGCGGCCATCACCGGGCCGGCGTTCGCGCCGATGCGCGCGGCACACTCCTCGTTGAACTCCGCCGGCCCTTCGAAGTGCAGTCCGAGCTCCACTACACCGCGTCCAACGTGCGGCTGCAGTTCGAAATGGGCCGCCGGGCCGCCGTAGTAGAGCTGCAGGATGGTCCACATCACGCGCCGTTCGGGGCGGGGAAACTCCGGTGGAAGCGCGGCGAGCGCCAGGTCCTCGCAGAAGAACACGAACTCCCGGGCCTTGAGTTTGCCATCGCGCGTGGGCATGGCCGGATTGTACCGAAGCGGCCGCGTAGAGCCGTTGCGAGGACGGCGCAGCAACGTTGCTACACTGGCTCTCATGCGAATCGGGTTGATCGCGGACACACACGGCTACCTCGGCGACGACGCCATCGCGGCCCTCCGCGGATGCGATCGGAGCCTGCATGCCGGCGACATCGGGCCGGGCGTCCTGGAGCCGCTGTCGCTGATCGCGCCTGTTATCGCTGTCCGCGGTAACAACGACCTGGCCGGGGCGGAAGCGGCTCTCCCTGAAGCCGCCTTCTTCGAACACCAGGGGGAGCGCATCGTGGTCGTCCACCGGCTGGTCGACGCACCGCGAGACGGCTACGACATCCTCGTCTTCGGGCACTGCCATCGCCAGCATGACTACGTCACGGACGGCCGCCGTCACGTGAACTCGGGAGCGGCCGGCCGGCGTGGCTTTCAATCCAGCCGATCCATCGCCATCGCCGAAGTCAGCGGCGGATCGCTGAAGGTTGAGTTCGTCGACCTGGGCCGGCGCAGCCCGCAAGCGGCCGCACCTTCGGCGGCCCTGGTGACTCGCTGATGCGCCGCACGAAAATCGTCTGCACCCTCGGCCCCTCGTCGCTCCACGCCGAAACGATCGCCGCGATGGTTCGCGCCGGGATGGATGTCGCGCGGCTGAACACGAGCCACGGCACCATGGACGAGCACCTCGCCTCCGTCGCACTCGTGCGCAAAGTGTCAGCCGAAGTCGGCAAGCCTATCGGCGTGCTGATGGACCTTTCCGGCCCAAAGCTGCGCACGGGACCTACCGATGGCGGCGCGCCCGTGAACCTCGTAACTGGCGCGCCCGTGCGCCTCACGAACGCGGTGGTCTGGGGCACCAAGGACCTGGTGACGGTCGAATACCCCCGCCTCACGCAGGACGTGCTGGCCGGCGACCGCGTACTGCTCGACGACGGCAAGGTCGAACTCGAAGTCGAGCGGGCGACGCCCGACGGCCTCGATTGCCGCGTCCTGACGGGCGGCCTTCTCGGGCCCAGCAAGGGCGTCAGCTTCCCCCACACCAACCTCACCATGCCCGCCCTTACCGACCG
>JBGOVF010000121.1:0-6813 GCA_041477975.1 Tepidiformaceae bacterium | reverse complement strand
GGCATCGTGGCGAGCGAAACGCACGAGCATGTGGTTGCCGCGGGCGACATCGTCCACATCCCGGCCGGTGAGGTGCATTGGCACGGGGCCGTGCCGCATGGGGCGATGGCGCACCTCTCGATCCTCCCGCCGTGCGAGACGAAGGCGGTCGAGTAGGTCAGCCGGGCTCGCCCTGGCGGAGCCAGAAGATGTAGTCGAAATCGGGGATGCGCTGGCCGGCGGCGTTGAGCGCCGCTGCGGCCTCACCCCGGTACTGCTGGGAGTGCAGGAGGCAGTGCAGCAGTGGCTCTTCGATGCGGTCCGTGAAGGACTCGCCGCGGGAGTTGCGGTAGCTGAAGGTGGTCTGAAGGTAGGCCTCGTCCAGGCGTTCGCAGAGCACCCGGAGGCGGCGATTCGCCTCGGTAGACCAAGCGTCGCAGTGCTCTAGCGACGCTTCGCCCCAGAGGGGCACGGCGTCGCCATCGGCCTGAATGCGCCGGAGCCAGGTGAGTTCGGTTTCGAGGACGTGCTGGAACGCACCGAGGGCCGGCCCGGGCTTGCCGGCCTTTGCACGCAACGCCGTGAAGACGAGCCCGTTCGCCCAGATGTTCCAGCGGCACATGCGCTCCAACTGTTGGATGAGTGACATGCCGGCAACTGTAGCAGCCCCGACCGATCAGCCGGGGCGAAAGCGGACCGTCAACACAACCATGGCTAACCCGCTGCGCGTCGCGAGCGAGGTTTACCGGTTCAGCAAGGTATCCCGCACGTTCGAGGGCATGAGTTTATCGGGCGCCGCCGCCTTGAACTCGTTGTGGTCGTACGGGCGGTCCATCTTGTAACCACCGAGTTCGGTTTCGGCGCACGTGAGTTCCAACCGCTCGGCCGTCGAGTCCTTGACCAGGGTGCTTTGGAGCCAGTAGTCGAGTTGCCGTGGGGCGTTCACGAGGAAAGCGCTTGCCTCGACTGCCTTGACGGTCCCCAGTTGTCGGCCATCCGCTGTGACTACGGCTGCCCCTATCACGATTTCGGTGCTCATGTTCCAGTCCTCCGGTTGAATTCTGCGTATCCTACTCGCAAGCGCGTTTTCGGGAAGCCGCATGTCTCAAGTCGATGCCGCCTCCCGTCACGATGCCTTCTCGCTGGCCCGATCGCGGGCTTCTTCGTCGTCCTTTTCTGCTCGCCGGCGCAGGTACGCCCACGTCCCCCACGTCGCCGCAAGGTAGAACGCGATGATCGCCATTCCGCCGACGGACCTGTGGCTTGAGATGAAGTCGAAGTAGGACTGCTCGGCGTTGAACAGGATCTGGGCGAACATGAAAGCCGTCGGCACGAAGAGGGCGAACCATGCGAGCGGGCTCCACTTCCAAATTCGCCAGCCGTCCATGAACTGCAGCGGCATCAGGCTGAAGAGCAGGCCTTCGAGGCAGACGACGAAGATGGAGACGGCGGTCGCCTCGGGGATCGCAGTCCAGACGCTTGGTGACGATTCGTAGAGCCGATGGAGGGGAATGGCCAGCAGCCAGGAACCAACGCTCACCGCGAAAATGGTGGCAGCGATATAGGCAGATGCGCGGCCGCGTTCCGACGGGGCAAACGACTCTTTCTCGAGGATGACTGCCGCCGCGATGAAGCCAACGACGATGCCCGGGTGGAAGTCGGCCAACCTCGAGATGAGGACTGACGCTATCGCGATACCGATACACGCAGGGAAGAGGCGAACGCTCGCCGCGACCCGGAGACGCCGGCGGTAGAGCCACGCTTTGCCGCCCTCGTAGGCGAGGGCGAGGACGCCCTGGCTGATCACGAGGCTAATGAAGAGCGTGAGCGTGGTTTCGTTGAAGCCAAAGTTCGGGTCGAGAAGCGTGTAGATGAAGCCGGTGCCGAGCAGGAGCGCCGCTGGCGCGAGCGCGCGGTCGACCCAGGTCCGGCCCGGAATGACGGCCGCCCATCCCGCGGACGTGGCTGCGACGAACGAGTGAATCCAGCGAAGCGGCGATGCGATCCCGCCCGGGATTCGAACCGAACGAATGCTCCAGTCGGCGAGGGTGTCCTGGAGCGCCTCGTTGAAGACAGACCCGCCGGCCAACAGCAAGAGAACGACCGTTAGCGTTAGAAGCAGATTGGTGGTGGCAACGTCGGCTCCGCCCTTGAAGAAATCGCCGGGAAGGTTGATGTCGTCCAGCAAACGAGGCAGTGGTCCGTCCGCGACGGTCAACAGCTTCACGGACGCGAGTTTCCAATCGAACGTCAACGACTGGTTCGCCGCGAAGGTTTGCCCCGGTGGAATCCAAAGTGAGTAGACGCGGTCCTCGGTCGGCCCGTGGACCTTCAGATAAACGAAGCCGCCTGCCTGGGGAGTCACCTCGGTGCGGTCGAAGCTGGCGGACTGTGGGTCGCCAGGCTGATCCGGCGTGGCGCCCGGCGCGGAGTCCGCGAAGCGCGCGTTGTCGCCGGCGGTGATGTGCGTCCCGTCCCAGAAGATGCTGAAGTTCGTGTTCGCGATGCCGGGCAGGGCGAAGTCGTAGCCGGAGCCCGCAGGAATCGACACGCGAGTGAACCCCGCGGGCGGAGCCGGTGGCCCGGCCGATGGCGGCGCCGGGGTGGGGGCGGCCGCCGGTCTTGTCGTCGGTGTCGCTGAAGGCGTGGGTGTCGGCGTTGTCGCCGCCCCGGCGACGATGCTGACAGGCGTTCGCGTCGCCGTGGGGACCGTCGTGGGAACCGGCGCCGGCTCGGTCGGGCCAGGGACTGCCGGTGCTGCGGTTGGCGTGGGGATCGGTGTTGGGGTGTTCGCGGGTGTTGGCGTGGGCGGGACGGCCGTGGCCACGACCGGGGCGAACTGGGGAGCGGCCGGCACGGACGTTGGGGTGTTCGTTGGCGTGGGTGTGTTCGTGGGTGTCGCTGTATTCGTCGGGGTTGGTGTGTTCGTAGCCGTAGGGGTGTTCGTCGGGGTTGGTGTGTTCGTAGCCGTAGGGGTGTTCGTCGGGGTCGCAGCCGACGTGGATGTCGCCGTCGCAGCTGGCGCTGTTGTGGGTGTGAAGGTTGGCGTTGGGGTCGGGGCCGCGGGAGGCCCAAAGATCACGTCGATGTGTCCGATGGCCTGGCACTTTGGTCCCGGTGTGCCGATGCGGGCGACCGTGACGACGCTCGTGCCGACTCCGCTGACGGAGTAGCAACCTTTCTCGTAGACCCCGTTCAGAAGCGGGCCGCTATGTCCCGAATCGTCGTCGTCGCCCTTCGAGAACATGTTCGTGCCGGACTTGATGCAGACGGCCGCGACCGAGTGCGGCGCGGCGTCGTGGGTTATGGATTCGCTGCCATTTCCCTGAACGGTGACACCGGCGGCCGGGCTCGAAAGGCAGGCGTCGATACTGCCGCTTCCCTGGCCTTCGGCGGGCCGGGCCAGCGTCATCACGAGGGCGAGCGCAGCCAGCGCCGCCCCTGCGGGAACGAGTACGCCGACCACGCGCCATCGAGGCGGTCGAGAGGCCAATTCAGAAACTCCTGGTGTCGCGAGGCGTGATTGTATCCGCAACGAACCTTAGCGAGTGTCCGTTAGGTCGAGGAATGGTGTCAGGCACCCGCATTGTCTTCAAGGCTTAACAATCGCGACGGTGGTGCCGGGAAGCCCGGACGAGGCTCCGGTATCCGTTGCGGGATGGGGCATCTCAACATTCCGACATGGCTGGCAGGTTGGGCGCAGAGCGTGGTTCGACCGCCTGACGACGTGTTAATAGGAATCACGCATGAATTCCGGGGAGCGGGACCTTTCTGCTGACTCGGAGCGCTTTGTCCGTTGTCGGTGCGAGTTCCCGAGCGAGGCGGCCGCTCGCCTCTCGTACGGGGAACGGGAATCCAGGCGCTTGGCGGGTCATCGGAAACTGACGGGCAACGGTCTGGTAGGGGTCAGAGGACCCGCTTCTTCAGCCACGTCATTTCGCTCGCCCCCTTGAAGTTCTTCAGCTTGGCGAGCACGAGACCCTTGAGTTTCGGAAGGTCGTCTTTGTCTTGTTTCTCGCCCGCACCAGCCTTGGTCGCATCGGCGAGGGTCCCGCTCTTCAGGTAGGTGCCGTATTGCGTCGCCAACTTCGCAACGAAGCCATCGACCCCTCCGCCGAAGTAGGCATCGTACAGCGTCGTCAGGCCATGCTTCGTGGCGAGCGATTTTGCGAACTCCGTCTCGTAGGGATACGCGGGCTTCTTCGTGCCGCCGGTCTTGTCGCAAATCTCCTCGGCGAAGTATTGGGTCATGCCTTCGTTGAACGACGAGCCGATCTCCTCCAGCACCTTCGTCGCGCCACCGGACCCCGAGAGGATGTGAATGAACTCGTGGAGAAGGTCGCTCTTAGCGTAGACGCCCGCCAGCATCCAGATCTTGCCGTCCTGGGCAGCGAAGCCTCTCCCCTGATTGTCTTTCCACTCCTGGATCGCGCTCGCTTTCGCGCCAGGGCTGTTGTCGCCGGTTCGGACCGCTTTGTCCTTGGCGTACTCTTCCTGGATCGCCGCCTCGTCCGCTTCGTTCCAAATAGTGCTCCCCAATGCCTCGATGTTGCTTGCGGATTTGCTGAGGAGTTCCACGAGTTGTTCTGGCTTGAGGTTGGTGGCCGCGGCGACGGCATTCCGTTCCTCGACTACCTTGGCTGGCTCATGTCGCTGAATGTAGCCAACCTGACCGGGCCCGCCGGCCCGAAGGCTCCCGCCCGTTGCTCCGTCAGCGAGCAAACGGGCCACGGCACCGTTTCCCACGGCCCGGTGAAGGCTCTGGAATTCGCCCGTAGAAAAAGGACCGAGAGGAGTCCCCGTCTTGCCGACTGCTGGGTACTCGTGAGCCCGCTCCGGCCTGTCAGGCCGCTGAGACGACGTCCGGGACGCATTCGGCGCCGAGCCTCTTTTGGCCAGCGAGACGTTCCTTCGGCGCCGGTCAGCCACGGGAGTTGGCCTCCTCAAGAAGGTCCGCCGCAAGCGACGTCACGAATTGTCCAGAGGCGCACACGAGGCCACCAGCCGAATGACTACGCACATTCGGTGCCCATCTTATAACCGATTGAGCATCGCGGTCAGGCACCAGGGCTCGCTCGGCCTCGATGACGTGCGGCTTGGTGGCTCCGGCCATCCTCGCTAGCTCTTGCATGGAGGCCTTGAGGTAAACGCGGCGGTCTCCCCCGCCGCCCACCTGGGGCTTTCCGTGCCTGTAGAGCGCGAGGATGAGGCGGACCTCAACGGGTTTGGCCCGTGCCAGGACGACGTCTGCTATCCAGTCCGGCAGTTCCATCGGCTACCGGGCCTCGCGGCGCGCCCGGCAGGGCGGCACGCTGCTAAGTATGTACTCTGCCGAGCGCTTCCCGGACGTGAGAGGCTGATTGCTCACAGTGCGGAAGCTTAACGAAAGTGCCCCACTACGCGCAAGCCCCGCTCAGGCGACCGGTTCTAGCTCCGGGCGGTTCCACCTGCTGCGGCCAGGCTTGTACTTCGCGGCGAGTTGCTTCACGTCGACCTCGTAGAGGAGGAGGGGCTGGCCGCGTTTTTGGCGCTCTTGAATCTTCCTGATGAGGCCAGCGTGAACCCAGTGCGAGAGGGTGGAGTCTGGAACCCCGTATTTCCTTGACGCTTCGCGGAGTCCGATGCCGTTCACGCTCTTGAGTCTAACGCTCGGGTTGGGTCTCGTCACTGCGCCACTTCCTTGCGTGGAAGGTGCTAACGCTGTGACCACAAGCCGTGCGGTTTGTGGCGACCCCGAGCGGATTCGAACCGCCGATCTCCACCTTGACAGGGTGGCATGTTAGGCCGCTACACCACGGGGCCGGGCGCCAACCAACCGATGGTACGGGCGGCCCCCTCACGAGGCAAGCGCGGGGGCTAGTTCACGTACCGTTCGGCGACGAGGATTACGCGGCTGTTGTAGTCGCCACCGACACCGTTTGCGTGCGGTACGAACGTGCCGCCGCAGCTAATCAGCGTGATCCGCTCCGCGTGGTTGTCCAGCACCGGAAATACGACTTCGTCCATATCGAGCGAGTCCAGCTGGACGATGTCGACCGACTTCACGGTGTAGGTGTATTGCGTCCCGTTATCCATCGTCACGTACAGCGCGTCGCCGATCGTTGCGCGAGTGAGGTTGGCGAAGGGACCGTTGCCGTACCCGATGTAGTTGATGTGCGCCGCGAAAATGCTGTTGTGCGCGGCGAAGCCGGGGTGTCCGAAGCGGCTATACCACGCGATCTGCGCGGGGCCGGAGGGCTCCTGGAAGACCTCGCGACCGCCCTGGAACGTCGTATCCCGCGCCTCTACCGGCGACGAGTTGCCGAGCCCGGCGGAGGCAAGGTAGAGCGATTGCACGGGCCCGGCGTACGAGTCGGGCCGCGGTGTTGGCGTGGGCGTCGGCAGCAGTTCCGCGACCGAAAGGCCGGGGGCGTAGGCGTGGTACTTCAGGTCGGGTGCGGGACCGGCAGCGAGCGCGACCGCCCCGCCGATGACAGCGGCGACTCCCAACGCTGCGAGCAGGACCGCGACGTTCCTGTTCCTCATCCACCCATCCCCTGGGCCCCCGAGCGCTCGACCGAAGGCCAGAATTCCGACAGCGTAGCGGCCAGCCGGCCGGGAGCAAGCAGCGGGATGTTGTGGCCCACGCCCTCGAACTGGCGAAAACCGACGCGGGGATTCCGCGAGCGCATACGATCGCTCACCGCCGGCCTCAGTTCGCCCGAAGTGCCACCGCGGACGAGCAGGGCCGGAATGGAGATCCGTTCCCAATCGTGCCAGTAGTTCCGTGAGCGATGTGCGATCACTGTCCGCTTGAGCGCCTCGCGGTTGGCGAGCCACGTGACCGAGCCATCC
>JBGOVF010000396.1:0-3277 GCA_041477975.1 Tepidiformaceae bacterium | reverse complement strand
ACGGCGCTTCGACGAGGTCGCGGACGCGGCCGAGCAGATGGGCCGCGGACGCCTCGTCGATCCTGTTCCTATCGTATGCGAGGACGAGCGTGAGGACGGGGCCGCCACCCGTCGTGGGTCGTTCCCGGCCCATGGCGAACGCAAGGTGGTGGCCCGGCGCCAGGTCCGGAATGCCTTCATCGATGCGGCAGGCCGCGAACGAGATCAACTGGCACCCGGCCTCCAGATAGTCGCCGCCGTGGGCGCGCCGGGCGACGGCATCGCGAAATCGCACTTCGGCCGCGTGCCCGATGACGATGCTCAGCGCACCGCCAGATTCGAGCGTGGTCAGTTCCACCGCGCCATCGGCGCCGTCCTGTTCCACGGTCGCCCGAGAAACGGCGCGCACCACGATGTCCTCATTCGACGGGCGGAGGCCCGCCGCGAGCCACTCGCGCGCGAGCTGCTCGCGCAGCTTCGCGGCCTCGAGCATAGCGATCGTCACGCGCAGGGAAAGCACTCGCGGAGCGGCGAACGGCTGCGCGGCGAAGGGGAGATGCGTGACGTTCGAGGGCACGTCCTCGGGCTCGGGCTCGATTACCGGCGGCGCCTGGCCCGACTCGGATGGATGCTTGACCGGGACCTTCGAAAGGTCCGGGGGCTCCCAGAGGGGCAGGTCGGCTATCGCACCGCCATGGTCGGCCTCGGCCGCTCCCGGTTCGGCGACGTTGCGGAACTGGCCTGCCATCGCACCGGTTGCTGGAGGTGCTTCGGCTGCGGACGCTGGCGCGAGATGCTCGTCCGGCGCCCCCCGGGGGAACGGGACTGGCGTGGCCGGCTCCGCTCGTCGCGCAATGCGCTGGGGGACCGCGGTCGGCACTGGCTCAACGGGCTTCGACGGCTCCAGGGCCGGCCTTGATGGGGACTCGCGGTGCGGAGACGCCGTTGCCGCCGCGGGGGCCGGTGCCGGCGCCTTCGCCGTGTCCAGTTCGTCATCGGCTGGCATGCGCTCGCCGCTGGCCAGGATGACGCCGAGGACATCGCCCGGACGCTGAATGCTGCCCGCGGGCCGGTGGTGGCGGAGCACACCGCTGCCATCGGCTTCGAGATCGACCGATACATACTCGCACTCGATCCGGCAGACGGGCTCGCCCCGGCTGACCGGGGCGCCATCGGCAAGATACCACTCCGCTACAAGGCCGCCGGCCATCGAAAGGCCAAGGCGCGGCACTGCCACCGAAACTGCCATGCGGTCCTCCGGTCGTCTGGCGCGAGTTCGCCTATAAGAAGAAACGGCCAGTCGCAGCCGTTCGGCCAGTGAGTGCTTCCCGCCCCGCGGCCATATGTGGCCTTTTTTTACACGCCCGCAACGGACAGTTGGCCTTCGGTTTCGAAACCGGCAGAGCTCCCGCGCTAGGGTGGCTGCGTGGCCTTTCACGCGCGCACGCGCTACGTCCAATCGCCCCCGCCGCCGGATGTCGGCCTGAGCCTCGCCGTCGTGGCCTTTATCGTCGGCCTCATCGTCCTGTTCCTCGTCGCCGCGCAGGCGATCCCCGCCAGCAACGTCCCAGGCCCGCGTGGCGGCGGCCCGGTCATCGACGACGGCAACGCGAGCACCACCTACATCGAATACAGCGCCCCCGAACCCGCCCCCACTCAACCCTCCTGGATGCTCCCCAGCCGCTAATTGGCGACCAGTCCCTCGGCAACCCGCAACAGCTCGGCGCGCGAAACAGAATCGCTGGTCACCAACACTGCTAGCCCGCGTTCGAACCATGCCAGTGTCGTGGTCCCGCTGTCCGTCGCGAAATAGGCGGTCGAGCCGTGGACCGTCGTCTTCTCGCCCTTCGTCAGGCTCGCGGGCAGGCCGTTTTGCCGCATTCGCTGCTGGATGCCCAGGCGCTGCCCATCAGCATCCTGCAAGGCTAGATCGAAAGACGGCGCTTCCGCCCCGGGGCCGTCGGAAGCCGTACGCGACACTTCGTACCCTGCCGGCACGTACGCGGGCCGGAAAAAACCCGTCGGCACGATGAGGCCGCCGGGCCCACCGCCGAGCGCGCTTGATCCGCTCCCGCTACTGCTGCTCCCATCCCGCTGCACTTCGATCGCCCCAGCCGGAGGCTTGAACCTCACGCGGTCATCCGGGACGTCCGTGTCGTACACCAATTTCGTCACGCGCACTTGGATCTCTTGGCCGTCGCCCTCGGTCTCATAGCCGAGGATGAACATCCGCTCCACGTCCAGGTAGATCCGTCCCGTGCCGTAATGCTCCATCGCGGGCGGCGCCGGCGGCGCGCCAGGGATCGCTGACCGTCCGTTCGGGGTCGCTCCGGCGCTCGAACCGCGCGACGCGGTTGGCCCGAATTCGATGATCGTGGTGTCGCGACCGAGAATCGTTTCGTGGCCGACGATCGCCGCATGTCCCTCGCCTTGCGAAAACCCGCGTACCTGGCCCAACACCTCCTCGATCGTGGTCGCCGGAAGCGGCCACGGCCCGTCGAAGATGCCCAACGTGAACGGTCGTACCTTGATCTCGGCCGGCACCTCGGCCATGGGACTCTTCTCGTACGAGTTTGTCGTGTCGCCAAACACCCATTGGTTCGTCCCATCCACAACGATCGTCTTCGTCCCGGAGTCGATTGCCGGGCTCGTCGTCTCCACCTCGAAGCGGGCGTGGTCGCGGTCGCGCGACCACCAGCGAAGCGTCTCTTCCCGCCGCTCAACCGCCGATGGGGGCGGTGCGGCTCCCGCAATGTTCGTGCCAATCGACTCGGAGTTGTCGACGAACGAGACCGTCGCCTCCAGGTAGAACGGCGGCACGCCGCTCCTGGCCGAATCGTCACCCTGCGAAAGCGCCAGCACCACAACCACGCCCACCGCCGCGACACCCGCACCCACCCCAACCCACCGCACCACCGGCATCCTGGCCAAGCCGCCCAGCCGCCGCACGAACTGCCGCGCAGGGCTTCCCCGCCGCCAGCGCCAGTACTCCGCCGCCTCTTCGCGCGTCGCCAGCCCGAGCTTCGTCAGGATCTCGCTCACGTTCCATTTCGCCCCGTCGAGGGTCATCCCGAACTCGTCGGCGATCTCGCGATTCGTGTGCCCGCGCTCTATCAGGCCCAGGATTTCGCGCTGGCGGGCGTTCAGCCCGCGCTCCTCGCGCCGGGCCAATTCGAATGTGGATGCGGTCTCGCTCGTCACGGTTTGAAGGTACGCCCGGCACCAGGCGGGGTCACTACCCGACGCAAGACATAAGCGAGCGCGCTTACGGGATGGCTTCCAGCCCCGCTACCACTTT
>JBGOVF010000348.1:0-3617 GCA_041477975.1 Tepidiformaceae bacterium | reverse complement strand
CGACCCGGACCAGTGCTCCTTCGACCCTGCCGCGGTCCTCGATGACCGCTACATCGATGCGCTCCTGGCGGTCGGCGAACTGGAAGCGCCGCCCCGCCCGGATGGCGACACCACCTACCTCTTCGCCATCGACTCCGCCGGCAACGCCGTCTCGTTCATCCAGTCGGTTTTCGCGCCCTGGGGCAGCGCTGTTTTCGATCCCGGCACCGGCATCCTCTTCAACAACCGCATGACCGGCTTCCGCCTCGATCCCGGCCACCCGAACGAACTCCAGCCGGGCAAGCGGCCGCTCCACACGCTCCACTCCTATCTCGTCACCCGGCCCGATGGCTCGCTCGCCGTCGTCGGCGGAACTCCCGGCGGTCATCGCCAGCCGCAGGCCAACCTCCAGGTCCTCGACGCCATCCTCCGCCACAGCATGGACCCCCAGGACGCCCTCGACCTCCCCCGCTGGTCGGTTGGCCCGATGCGCGGCGGCCCGCCAACGGTCGAAGTCGAGACACGCCATCCCGACGCCCTCGGCGACACCTTTCGCGCCGCGGGCATCCCCGTCGATGCCTTCCCGGCCTGGGACGGGCGCATGGGCCGCGCCTATGTCGCGACGTGCGGGCCCGAGGGCATCGCCGCCGCTGCCGACCTCCGCGGCGAAGGCGGCGTCGGCGTCCGCTAGCCCGTAGCCGTCGCACATACCGTAGCCGCCCCGTAGGATCCGCGGGCGCTTGACACTGCGCGGAGTGGAACCATGTCCGAATCGTCTTTCGAATCCCGCTACGGCTGCGGGCGCGAATTCGCCGACCACCCAACCCCGCCCCACGCCCTCCCCGGCGACCGCCCGGTCTGGCCTCGAGATCGTGTCGTCGATGTCGTCCACATCAAGATCGACATCAAGCTGGACGTCCCGAACAAGGCGGTCTCGGGCACAGCCACCCACACCGTCGCCCCTCTCAACGACGGGACGCGCTGGCTCGAACTCGACGCCATCGAGATGCGGATCAGCGCGGTCACCGTCGCCCGCCAGCCTGCGAAGTTCGAGTACGACGGCCGCAAGCTCCGCATCGACCTCGGCCCGAACCGCAAGCGCGGCGTGGACGTGCAGGTCGCCGTTACCTATCGCGCCACTCCCCGCATTGGCATGTACTTCATCGCTCCGGACGAGGGCTACCCGGACAAGCCAACGCAGGTCTGGACCCAGTGCCAGGACGAAGACACGCGCTTCTGGCTGCCCTGCTTCGACTACTCCGGCGAAAAGCAGACGACCGAGATCATCGCCACCGTGCCCGGCAACTGGTTCGCCCTCTCAAACGGCCGCCTCCTCCAGGACAGGCCCAACCGCGATGGCACCCGCCGCTTCCACTGGCACCAGGACCGTCCCCACTCGACCTACATCATCACCCTCGCGGCGGGCGAGTTTTCCCGCATCGATGCCAGCCGCAAGGACCTGGCGATCGACTACTACGTCGAAGACAAGGATCTCGCCGACGGCGAACGCACGTTCAAGAACACACCCGCCATGATCGCCCTCTTCGAACGCATCAGCGGTGTGAAATACCCCTGGTCGAAATACAGCCAGATCGTCGTCCGCGACTTCGTCTTCGGCGGCATGGAGAACACCAGCGCGACGACGATGACGGAGAACATCCTCTTCGACGCAAAGGCCGCCCGCGATTTCACGAGCGACCCGCTCATCTCGCACGAACTCGCGCACATGTGGTACGGCGACCTGCTCACCTGCCGCGACTGGTCCCACGGCTGGCTCAACGAAAGCTTCGCCACCTTCTTCGAGTTTCTGTGGGACGAAGAGCATCAAGGCATCGACGCCTACCGCCAGGGCGTCATCGAAAACACCGACCTCTACCTGGGCGAGCGCTACCGCCGTCCCATCGTGACCAACATTTACCACGAGCCGATCGACATCTTCGACCGCCACCTCTACGAAAAGGGCTCGCTCGTCCTCAACACGCTCCGCGGCGCCCTCGGCGACGACCAGTTCTTCCGCTCGCTCCAGCGCTACACCCGGGACAACCAGGAACGCAGCGTCATCACCCAGGACCTCGCCAGCGCCATCGAAGCCGAGACCGGCCGCAACGTGGACTGGTTCTTCGACCAGTGGGTCTACAAGCCAGGCCACCCCGAGTTCAAGGTGAGCTGGAATTGGGACGCCGACTCGAAGCTCGCCACCGTCAACGTGAAGCAAACGCAGAAGACCGACGACGGCACCCCGATCTTCCGCGTCCCCGTGACCATCGACTTCCGCGCCGGCCGATCCCGCCCGCAGTCGTTCCGCGTCGAAATCACCCAGGCCGAACACAATTTCGTCTTCCCGCTTGCGGCGAAGCCCGACCTCTGCCGTTTCGACCCCTACAACCAGGTCCTCAAGGAACTCGACTTCGAAAAGTCCACCGGCGAACTGCGCCTCCAGTTGCGCGATGACGACAGCATCGCCGGCCGCCAGTCTGCTGCCGCCGGGCTCGGCAAGAAAGGCGGCGCCGACGCCGTCGCCGCCCTCGAAGCCGCGGTCACCGGCGACCGTTTCTGGGCCGTCCAGGCCGCCGCCGCGAAGGCACTCGGCGTCATTCGCACCACCTCGGCGCGCGACGCCCTCCTGCGCTGCCTCTCGGTGCGCCGCCCGAAGGCGCGCCGCGGCGTCGTGGCCGCTCTCGGCGAGTTCCACGGCGACGAACCGGTGCTCGCCGCGCTCACCCCCCTCGCCCGCCGCGACCAGTCCTGGTTCGTCGAGGGCGAAGCGAACCGCAGCATCGGCAAGCTCCGCCTCCCCGGCTCGATGGACATGCTCCGCGCGAACTTCAACCGCCCATCGTTCCGCCAGATCGTCCGCAACGGCTGCATCGACGGGCTCGTCGAACTGCGCGACGAAGCCGGCCTCGAGCTCGTCTCATCCGCCGCGAAGTACGGCGCCCCGTGGCAGTCGCGCGGGCTGGCGGTCGGCGCGCTCGCCCGCCTCGGCCTCTACTTCCCGGACCGCAAGAAGCTCCTCGGTGAAGAGATCGCCGCCTACCTGGAGGACAAGGACTTCCGCGTTCGCATCGCAGCCGCTAACGCCCTCAAGACCCTGAAGGACGAATCGCAGGTGCCCGCCCTGGAACTTATGGCCGCCCGCGAGCTGGACGGCCGCGGCGTGCGCATGGCCCGCGAAAACGCCGCCATCCTGCGCAAAGGCAGTGACACCGCCTCCGAGGTCAAAGCCCTCCGCGACGATTTCGAGAAGCTGCGCGACGACAACGCCAAACTCCGCGACCGCCTCGAGAAACTGGAAACTCCGGGGAAGCGGTAGCGCCGCCGCCGGTCCCCACTCCGACACTCCGTTACTCCCCACTCCGGTACTCCTATACTCGCCCCAATGAACCCGCCCTACGTCCTCGCGATCGACCAGGGCACGACGAGCTCCCGCGCCCTGGTGGTGGATTCGACCGGCGAAATCGTCGGCCTCGGGCAGCAGCCGTTCGCCCAGCACTTCCCCCGTCCCGGCTGGGTAGAACACGACCCCGAGGAGATCTGGTCGTCCACGCTCGAAGCCGTCGGAGTCGCACTGGCCGCCTCGGGCCTCTCGGCCGATCAACTCGCCGCCGTCGGCGTGACCAACCAGCGCGAGACGGTGG
>JBGOVF010000185.1:0-5563 GCA_041477975.1 Tepidiformaceae bacterium | reverse complement strand
TTCGACGTTGATTGGAGCCGTACCGACTACCTCAAACGCGCCGGCGATCTGCGAACGCCGTTCCTGCTCATCCACGGCACCGCCGACGACAAGGTGCCGGTCGAGACGAGTGCAGAGCTCGCCCGCCTGAGACCGGACCTGGTTCGCGATTTCTACGTCGTACACGGCGCCGGACACGTTGAGGCCTGGAATGCCAGCCCTGATGAGTACCAGCGTCGCGTGCTCGCCTTCCTCGAAGACCTTGGTGCAGTGGACTAGCCGCCCACCCAAAGTAACTTTCGACGAAGACAGCCAACGCGTCGCTCCCCCTCTCCCGCGCAGTCGGGAGAGGGGGTTGGGGGGTGAGGGCTGCGCAGGCCGGCGACGCCAACTGGCCGGCAGTTAAGTTGGCTCCAACGATCGCCAGGAGCCCTATGCACTAAAGCCGTTTAGGTGGCAGGCCGATCGCGAATTCCGTGACGCGCTGGATGAGCACGCTGTGCGGAGTCAGCTGCTCGGCGAACGGGACGACGCCCAGCCGGTCGAAGAGCCCGAACTCGGCGCGAAGCAGGCGGCCCGTCGTGAGGTCGAGCGGGTCGTGCCAGACGTTGTAGGTGCCGAGCTTCCCATCGCGGCGGTAGAACGCGCCTTTGGACGGGTGCGTGAGGATCATGCGCCCGTGTTCCAGGTCGGTGAAGCCGGGCAACTCGTCGAGCAGCTCACCCGTGTCTTCCAGCTCAAGTTTGACCGGCGCCCAGTCGCTGCGCGTGGCCATGCGGTAGCGGGCATAGCGGCCGGCCGCCTCGTCGTACTGGCAATCGAAGGCGACGCGGCCGCCGTGCCATGGGAGCCGCCAGAGGTAGTGCGGGACCGAGACGGTCCACGAGCCGAGCGTCGTCCCCCAGAACCAGACGCAGTGCTCGCCGGTCTCCCGGTCGATGACGTAGGCCCGGTAGTTGGTCTGGCCCATGTGGAAGCGCGGCCACGGGCAGCGGACGAAGCGGAAATCGCGGTCTTCGAAAGGGACGACAGAAACGAGCGCTCGCGGCGAGCCATCCTCGGCGTGGATCAGCTCGAGGTCGAAACGCGGGTGGACGTGCGGACGAAGCCGCTCGGGCGGGATGGCGTACGTGATGATCGCAAAGTGTTCGAGCAGGGAAACCACGTCCAGCCCGCCGAGCCGCGGCCGGCGAAGCATCGCCGCGGTGTAACGCAGCGGGCCGTCCGGGGCCGGCGTCTCTGGCTCCAATCGCATGCGCGAATAGTAGAGAAGTGCGCGGCGCTCGTGAGTGAGCGAAAACAGAGGCCTTGTGCGGCCCCCCTCTCGCCGTGAGAATCCCGCACATGCGAGTACTCCGGCTCGGGAATAGCGACGACACGAACGAGGGCGTGCCGGAGTCAGCGCGGGCCTGGTTCGTGGCTCAACAGTGCCTTGCCGAAGCCTGCGGTGAGCCAGTCGAAACCGCGCTCAAGGCCATCTGGCCGGGACGCGAACTGCCGGGACTGGTGGACGAATGGCTGGACCGCCACGACCCGGACATCGTCTTCCTCAAGATCACCTGGTACTGGTACGCCTACGAATCGGTCCCGCTGCGTATCGAGCGGCTGTTGGGGCCCATCCTGGGGAAGCGCATCGCCAATGCGAGTTTGAAGGCGGCGGAGCGGCCGCGGCTCGCGCGGAACCGGCTGTTCAAGCTCGGCCGCCGGGCTGCGCACCGGCTCATCGACGGGGACACGCCCTTCGATAGCCGCCAGGTGATGGAGGTGATGGAGGCCTGCGTCCGAAGAGTGGTTGCGCGCGAAGGGGTGCTGCTGGTGGTCAAGGGCACGGGCGATGGCCGCCGGGCGGATGGGCCGCTTGCCGGCTACTTCGACCGCTTCACCCGGCGGCGAATTGAATTCGACCGCTTCACCCGGCGGCGAATTGAAGTGGAGGGGACGATCGAGCGACTTTGCGGCGATCTGCACGTGCCCTACGTCGGCACCGGTCGGCGGAAGACGGACGAGGAGAAGGACCTGGGAGGGGGCGACGGCGTCCATCGCGGGGCGCGCGGCCAGCGCAACGTGGGCCTGCAGGAAGGCGAGGCCCTGGTCGCGGCCTACACGGCCTCGCGCCAGGTGGTCTGACCCGGTCGCAATTCGAACCGTCCGACGGCCTTGGCTCGACGACCCACGAACCTCTTCCGGTTCAACCAGGACATTCGCCCCACGGCCGGACCGCGCGGCGAACGCCAGAACGGCGCGGCCACTCGGCCGCGGCGCTCGTGCGCCCTACACCAGCGCGGCCAGCTTCTTCGGGGCGAGCAAGCGATAGCTCTCGCGCAGCAGCGCCTCGACCTCGGCCCAGTCGACCGCCGCCGCATCGAAATCGAATCCGATCCAGCCTTTCGCACCCACGTACGCCGGCATGAAGAACCGAGACGGGTCGGTTGCGATCATCGCGCCCTGCCTGCCGCGCTCCACCTTGCAGTTCAAGGCCACGCGCCCATCGCCGTGGTGGTCGACCAGGAAGTACGCGAACTTCTTGCCACGCACTTCGAACGCACTGTGCTGGCCCGTGCCGCTCGCGACCCCGGCTTCAGGCAAGGCCCGGCAAATCGCCGTCACCCGCGCCGGGCTTCGACGCTCGTTGCGTCGGCCATGACATCCGTCATCGGCGCCGAGGATAGCACGGTCCGCGAACCCTTCGATTGGCCCCGGGAAGACCGTTACCGCCCGAGGCGTTGAGCCACCAGCCGCCGCAGCTCGTCCATCGCGAGGAAGGCCAGGCCGGCGGCCGGCAGCACCAGCAGCCACTTCGCCGCCACCGGCGCCATCGAGAAGACGCCGTTCAGCCCCGGCACGTAAACGAGCGTGGCCGCGAGCAAGAGCTCGAACGCGAGGCCGGCCACGATCCAGCGGTTGGTCCGAAGGGAGAGCCGCCGCCAGAGCGTGCCGTCGCGCTGGGCGAACAGGCACGCCACCTGCCCGCCAACGATGGCGAGGAACGTGACGGTCGTCGCTTCGTGGGCGATGTCACCGAACGGCCCGAACGAATCGCCAAACCGCCAGCCAGCGGCGGTGTAGTAAGCGAAGAAGCCGGCCATGCCAAGCGCGGCTTCCACAACGCCGAAGAAAAAGAACGTGCGCAGGCCGAGGGCGCGGGTCAACAACGGCCGTGCGGGCGGCTCCGGAGGCACAGCCATGGCCCGAGGCGAAGGCCGCTCCGCTCCCAGGCCGAGGGCCGGCAAGAGGTCGGTACCCACGTCGATCGCCAGGGCCTGGATGACCGCCAGTCCCAGCGGGACCGGAAGGAAGATATAGAGGAGGAATGGCGTCATCTCCGCGACGTTACTGGTGAACACGTAGCTGATGAACCGGCGAATGTTCGCCCGGATCGACCGGCCCTCTTCGATAGCGGCAACGATCGTCGCGAAGTTGTCGTCGGAGAGGACGATGTCCGCGGCCTGCTTCGCCACCTCGGTCCCCCGCCGGCCCATAGCCACGCCGACATCGGCCGCGCGTAGGGCCGGAGCGTCGTTCACGCCATCGCCCGTGACAACGACCACCTCGCCGGCGGCCTGCAACACCTGGACGATGCGCAACTTCTGCTGGGGGTCGACTCGGGCGACAACGGCGTTGCGCGCGAGGAATCGCCTCAGCCCCGCATCCGACATCTGGTCGATCTCCGGGCCCTCCGCCACTGGCAGCTCGCCTTCGGCCAGGTGAATCGTGCGGGCCACGGCACGGGCGGTGTTCGGGTGGTCGCCGGTCAGCATCACAACGCGGATGCCGGCCGCATGGCAGGCCGCGAGGGCATCGCGCACGCCGGCGCGTGGCGGGTCGGAGAAAACGGCAAGGCCTGTGATGGTGAGCGGCCCGGGATCATCGCCGCTGGCGAGCAGGAGCACGCGCGCGCCGCGGCCGGTAGCCGCCTCAATGGCGCCCCCGACGATGTCGGGCATGGCCCCCGCGTGGATGAGCGCCAGGATAGCCTCCGGAGCGCCCTTTACGTAGCGCCGGGGGCCACGCTCACCGTTACACGACACCTCCATGTAGCGCGTCCTCGCATCGAACGGGACGGTCGCCAATCGTGGATGACGCAACCTCGCATCCGCAACATCAATCCCATTTGTCACCGCCCAATGCCAGAGGGCGACATCGAGGGGGTCGCCCGAAACGCCGCTCTCCTCCTCCGTGGCGTCGTTGCAGAGCACCGCTGCCAGCAAGGACTCGTTTGTCGCGCCGTCAACGCCGTCGAGGCCCGTGACTCCCTCCACGGTGAGCGAATTTTCGGTGAGGGTGCCCGTCTTGTCGGTGCAAATCACCGTCACCGAGCCCACAACTTCGACTGCGGACAACCGCCGGACGGCGGCGCCCCGCTCGGCCATTCGCCGCGCGCCGATAGCCAGGGAAACGCTCAGCGTGGGGAGCAACCCTTCCGGGACGAGCGCCACGATCACGCCCGTGGCGAAGGTCAGTGCCGGGACGAACGAGGTCTCGGTGAATGCCCCGGCGAGGGCCAGGGTGACGGCCCCGGAGAAGACCGCCGCGACGGCCGTGAAGCGGGAGAGCGCCGCGACCTGCTGTTCGAGCATCGACGTGTCGCGTTTTACTCCCTCCACGAGCGCCGCCACCTGCCCAATGCTGCTCGCCGCGCCAGTCGCCCAGACGACCGCGAGCGCAGTCCCGGTGACGACTCCGGAACTGGCTGGAAGCAGACTCGGCGCGTCGAAGTCGCTGGCCGGGGCCGATGCGGCGGAGCGCTCGACCGGCGCCGATTCACCGGTCAGCATCGAGAGATCGACGGTGAGGCTGTCGCTTTCGAGGACTGTGCAGTCGGCGGGGACCATATCGCCGGCCGCAAGGCGCACCACATCGCCAGGCACGATGTCGGAGGCGGGCAACGTGCTCACCACTCCGTCGCGCACGACCCGGGCGCGCACGGCCACACGGCGCATCAGGCTCGCGACCACCTGCTCTGCCCGGTACTCCTGCACGAAAGCGAATATCCCGTTGACCGCGACCACGGCGACGATGGCGCCGCCGAGTTCCGGGAGGCCGGCGGCGAAAGCGAGCCCGCCGGCGAACCAGAGCAGCAACGCCAGCGTGTGCGTGAACTGCGATGCAAACGCGCGCAGGGGATGAGAGGCCGCGGGGCGCACCGGCTCGTTCGGCCCGAAGCGCGAAAGCCGGTGCGCCGCTTCAGTTGAACTGAGGCCGTCGCGGGCCGAATTGAGCAGCCGCAGGCGCTCTTCCGGACTGGCGGCGGCGAGCAGTCCACTATCGAGCGGCTCGACCGGGCCCCCGGCTGGCGCCATGCGCCGCTTCACCGGCGGCCGCCCTGCGGGAATGCGTCGGGGAGAGACATGCGCCAAGTGTCCGGCGCTAAGGGCCTCAATCCAACCGCGGGTTGGGCCTATGCGACGGGGCCACTGGGCCGTCGCCCGCGCGGTTGGCGGTGGCCGCCCCCGCGCGTGGATGGTAAGACAGCATCTTGAACACCTGCGACCTCTACGTGGAATCCGGCCCGAAGCGGCGTAAGACCATGGTCCACGTCCCGTATCTGCTGGGCTGCATCGCTACAGGCGCGACGACGGAAGAG
>JBGOVF010000048.1:0-9969 GCA_041477975.1 Tepidiformaceae bacterium | reverse complement strand
TCTCAGCCCGAAGGCACCCCCAGCGATCCCGAACAGCTATGAAATTGTCGGCTTCACGCTACACCTGCGCGGGCGGTTCCACAACAAGCGCATCAGCGCCGCCGCCGCGGCTGGCCGCGCCGCCAAGCACGGCCGAAAGTGGCGCGCAGCGGGTTCTCACCTGTCGCGTCGTTTCCCCCATGGTTACCGCACCGTCACCTGCTTTCACCCTCCGGCCACCCTAAACCCCCCTTTCAGCGTCGATAATCCCACCGAGCGCTACTGGCGTATCCGCTGTGAAAGGCGAGAGATGAAGGCCCACTGGCGAGGTTGGCTGCAACAGAGGGTGGCACCCCGGCCGGGTGAGCCGCGGCGCATCACGCGCACGCGCCGCATCTCCATCTTCCTCGCGTTCATCCTGCTCGTGGGCGAGCTCGCGGTCGCGGTGCGGTGGTCCGGGAGCACCGGCCTGATCATGATGGTCTCCACCGCCGGGCTCGCCATATTCGCCGTGCGTGGCCTCGAAGAGGTTGCCCGCGAATCTGCCCTCGATCGGGAGAGCGACGAAGAGCTGGCCATGCGCTTCATGCTCGACAAGGAAACCCGTCTTCCCAACCGCAACCAATTAATCGACCAGCTCACTCGCGACATCGCACGCGCCGCCCGCTACAGCTACGAGATCACCCTCATGATCGTGACCATCGATCAATACGACGAGATTCGGAACTCCTGGGGCGTGGGCACCGCCGGCCAGGGGGTCATCCATGTTGCCGAAACGCTCGGCCGCGTCACGCGCTCTTCCGATTTCGTCGCGCGCCTCGATGAGCAGCGCTTCGCCGTAGTGCTTATACAGTGCAACGCGCGCCAGGCCGGGCTCTTCGGCGAACGCCTCGCCCTGGCGGTCAGCAATCGGCCCCTCAAGTCGACCGAGCGCGTCCGTGTCCCGCTCTACGTCAACGTCGAGACATCGCCGCTGCAATACGATCCGACGCGCTTCCGCGGGCCCCTGGAGTTCCTGAGTCTCGCCGGCGGCGACGTGATCCTCGAGAAGGACCGCGCCCACATGGCTCGAAGCGGCTCGCCCGAACCGGGCGCTGATGCCGCAAGCCTGCGACGTCAGCTCGTCCAGGACTACTACCCGGAAGGCAACATGCAGGACTTCGCCGACGCCTACCGAGAACAACGGACGCGCAATCGCCACGTCGGCTAGCCGCCGGGCCCGGCGGCACCAGCGAAAGAGGGGGAGCCGAAACAGCCCCCCCTTTTCGAGTGGAAGCTGGCGACCTAGCCGCCCTTCTCGGAAAGGAACGCCTTGAGCGTCTTGCCGGCCGCCCACATCGGCTCGGCGCCTTCCAGGCTTGTGATCGCTTTCCAGTTTTCCTGGACCCACTCCGCGCTCTTGATTTCGTCCATCCCGGGGCGGATCCCCGGCCCCTTCATCATCACGGCGCGGTTGTAGTTCCCCGCTCCCGCTTCGATGATGAGTCCGCTATTGGTATTCTCTTTCGAGACCATGTAGGTCACGGCCGGCACCACGAACTCCGGCGTCAGACGCTCGACCATCTCCTTCGGCATCACCGTCTCTGTCAGCCGGGTGCCTGCCACCGGCGCAACCGTATTGACGGTCACGTTGTACTTCAGGCCCTCCTGCTTGAGCACGTTCATCAGACCGAGCATGGCCGTCTTGGCGGCGCCGTAGTTCGCCTGGCCAAACTGCCCCCAGATGCCGGACGACGAAGTCGTCAGTACGACGCGCCCGTAGGACTGCTGCCGGAAAACGGGCCAGGCCGCGCGCAGCACATCGAACGATCCCTTGATATGGACCGCGAACACCTTGTCCCAGTCGTCTTCGCTCATGTTGTGGAAGGCGACATCCCGCAGGATGCCGGCGTTGCAGATGACGACGTCCAGCCGCCCAAAGCTGTCGACGGCCGTCTTCACCATGTTGAATCCGCCGTCGTAGCTCGCGACACTGTCGTAGTTCGGGGCGGCCTGGCCCCCCGCCGCCTTGATCTCGTCGACAACCTTCTGCGCCGCGGAACGGTTCTCGCCCTGGCCGAACGGGTCACCGCCAAGGTCGTTTACAACAACCTTCGCGCCGCGCTTCGCGAGGTCGAGGGCGTAAGCCCTGCCGAGGCCGTTGCCCGCACCGGTGACCAGTGCGACCTGGCCTTCGAATGAAATGGACATGCTAAAGCTACCTTCTTACTCGGGATTCTGCCGGAGACACAGCCCTGACCTGGCCGGTTTCACCGGCCGGGACCAGGCGCTCAGGTCCTTGCAACGAGCGAGGTTACCACTCTACCGGACTTATTTCCGGGCTCGCCGCGAAGGCGCCGCCCGATTGGTCGACAAGCGTCTGGTACCAGGCTTCCATGCTCGCAACGCGCCAGACGAGGGTGTCCGTTTTACCGCCGTCGAAGCCCTCTCTCAGCTTCCGCACCGCGCAAGGGTTGAACACGTCGCTGCGGCGCTCCGCGCCGTCCAGCATGGCCTCGAGCCACGGTCGCAGCGGGCCGTGGTTCCATTGCCGCTGAGGCGGTGCGTAGGCCAGCTTGTCCTTCCTGTCGAGGATTTCGTCGGGCACGATGCCACGCATCGCTTCGCGCAACACCACCTTCGTCACGGCGCGGTTGAGCACGAGGTCCGCGGGAAGGCCAAAGCAGAATTCCACCAGCCGGTGGTCCAGGAACGGCAGCCGCACCTCGCGGCTGAATGCCATGCTGTTTCGGTCGGCGTAGCGCAGGAATTCGGGCAGTTGCGTGGTGGTCTGCCAGCGCACCAGTTCGTTTCGCAGCCGGTCCGGGAACGGCTGATGCGTAGCCACGTGCGCCGGCGAAAACTCGCGGTGCAACTCCGGCGAGACCAGGTCGGACGAGCGGTAGTACGTCTCCACCAGCCCATCGCGCAGCCGCCCGGGTAAGGAGTAGTACGCGGCGAACAGCGCCGGATCGCTAATCCCACGATAGCGCTTGCCGAACGCCACAACTTCCCGCGCCACCTTGTCCACGCGTCCGCGGCGCAGCCAGTGCGCCAGGAACATTCCGTGCGCCTGGTCGTAACCCGCCAGCAACTCATCGGCGCCCTGGCCGTCGAGCAGCACCGTCGTCTGATTCTCCTTCGCCAGCGCCATCACGAGCCACTGCGCGAACGGGCTCGCGCTCGCAATCGGCTCCTCCTGGTGCCACTGCAGGGCTCTGAACTCCTGGATGAACCGGTCCGGCTCCACCCAGACTTCGTGGCTCTCCGCATCCACCTGGAAGGTCACGATATCGATGAATTTGCCCTCGTCGTGTGCCCGCGACCTGAACCGGGCGCTGAACGTCTTCTGTTGCACCCACTGCGAGCTCTTTTCAGCGTTGATGGTCGCGACGATGCTCGATGAATCGACGCCGCCGCTAAGCGAGCTGCCAACCGGCACATCGCTTCGCAGCCGGATGCGCACGGCATCGAAGAAGATCTCCCGGAAGCGCTCTATCGCCTCGGTGCGCCGCGATGGCACCTCGGCCCCGCCAGCTTCCCAGTATCGCTTCGTGGTCCCCCGCCCCTCGGCGTCGAACACGATGTAGTGCGACCCAGGCAGGCTCTCGATGCCTTCGAAGAAGCTTTCGTGGTCGAGGTCCAGGTCCCCGCGCGACAAATAACGGTAGACCGACTTACGGTTCGCTTCCCGAAGCTCCGGCCGGACCGCCAGGATCGCCTTCATTTCACTCGCGAAAACGACCCCTTTGCGCGACCGGGCGACATACATCGGCTTCTCGCCGAAGCGGTCACGCGCCAGCAGGAGCTCTCGCTTCCGGTTGTCCCAGAGCGCGAAGGCGAACATGCCGTTCAGCTTCGGGAGACAATCCACTCCCCACGCTTCGTACGCCCGCAACAGCACTTCGCCGTCGCCTGTGGATTTGAACCGGTAGCCGAGATCGCGCAGTTCTTCGCGCAACTCAACGTAGTTGTAGATCTCGCCGTTGAAGCTGAGGACGAGCCCTGCTTCGTCATCGATAAACGGCTGGTCGGCTGCCGATGTCAGGTCGATGATGGCCAGCCGGGTGTGCCCAAAGCCGATGCCTGGCGCGAAGTACGTGCCTTCACCGTCCGGCCCCCGATGGCGGATGGTGGCCACCATCGCATCGATCAGACCACGTGGCACTGGTTCGCCGCCCGCGCGCAGGATTCCCGCGATGCCGCACATCTGTTGGCGTCACTCCCTGACGTTAGTCACGGCCGCTGGTCTCGTCCGCCCGGGCGGACTTCCCGCCTCGTCATCGTACCAGCCTCTCCGCCAAGGGGAAGTTCACGTCACGCGAACCGATCCGCCCGGGGTCTCGATATAGTAGCGGCGTGTCGAATATGTGGGACGACGCCCCAGCCGCTGAAGGCCCGGCCGAGGATCTGGACCTCCGCGTCCTGCGAGTGGCCGCGGCCCCGTCCGACACCCCCGGCGCGTTTCGCATCCTCCTGGATACCAGCCGCGGCGAGATCGAGGGCGTCCTCCATGCGGTCGAAGGCGGTAGTGGAGCCGTCGTCTGCGTCGGGGGGGCCATGGGCGGCCTTGATGGCCCGGCTGATTCGCTCTACGCCCGCCTGTCCTCGCTCCTTGCGGCGGCATCGGTCAGCGTCCTCCGCCTGAACTACCGGCAGCCGAACAAGCTCGACGAATGCGTCCTCGATGTGCTCGGCGGCTGCTCGTTCCTCAAGGGCATCGGCGCCACCGACATCGTTCTGGTGGGGCACAGTTTCGGAGGCGCCGTGGTTATCAAAGCCGGCGAACTGGCGCCCATTGTCCGCGGCGTCGTTTCCATGTCGCCGCAACTCTTCGGCACGCGCCAGGTCGAAGCCCTCGGCCGCCCACTGCTGCTCCTACACGGCATGTCCGACACCATCCTTAGCCACGAAGCGAGCGAGGACATCTACCGGCGCGCCCTTGAACCGAAGCGCATGGTCCTCTACGCGGAAGCGGGCCACTCCCTCATCCAGGCGAAAGATGAGATCGACGCACTCCTCGCCGAGTGGATCCCCCAGCGCCTTGGTGGCATGCCGATGGTGTCCGGGAGCGAGAGCGAGTTCTAAGCCAGGTGCTTCCAGTAAATGCTCGTACTGCAGGGTGTGCCGTCCGGGTAGAGCGCATAGCGCGGGATCACCCCGGCGAGCTGCCATCCGAGCCGCTGGTAAACGCGCTCGGCCTCCGCGCTGGCGGTATCGAGCACGAGCGTGGTGCGCCCGATCCTGGCTGCGTGCTCCTCGGCGGCCCTCATCAGCGCCGCGGCGAGGCCTCTTCTGCGCGCCTGCCGGTGCACGAGCAGCTTGGCCACCTCGGCGCGATGCGGCTGGTTTTCGGGCACGGCGAGTTGCAGTTGCACGGTGCCGCTGATACCCCCATCGGGCCTTGCGCCCACCCAGAGAGCCGTGCTATCCCGCTCCACGGCATCGGCCACGCCGCTCCAGAACTGAGCCGCACGCGCCAGGGAGAATGGCTGCATGAAACCCACGGAGGCTCCGCCATCGACGCAATCGAACAGGACTTCGGCGAGCGCCGGCACCGCCGCCCGCGCGCCCTCGGGGTCGAGTCGTTCGATTGACCAGGCCGGGCTTGCGTCGGTGCTCACATCGTCTCCTGGATGACGAGATATTCGGCTGGCGCAGGCCCGATCGCCTCGAGACGCGTCGGTCGATCGATGACGGCGAAGAGGCAGTCCCCGGGCCCCAGATCGGTCGACTCGTTTCCGGCCGTGAAGCGCAGGTGGCCGGATAGCATCACGATGTGCTGGCGAATCGCCCGCGCCGGCACGAACGGATAGTTCACCGCGGCGCCGCCCGGGAGCAGCAGCTTCGCGATCTCCACGCGAGTCTCGCGCAGAGCGGGCGCGAGCAACGTCCGCAGCAAACCAGATTCCGGGTCCTTCCAGGCCGGCTGTTCGGCGGCACGGAACGCTGTGGACGCCGGCTCGTCAATCGAGCGCATCAAAGTCGAAAGCGTGACGCCGAGCCCGCCGCAAAGGCGTCCAAGCAGCCCCGCCGTTGGCGAGGCGCCTCCGCTCTCCACCCTCGCGATCATCGCCTTACTTACGCCAGAGCGGTCGGCGAGGTCCCGGAGGGACAGGCCGGCGGCGAGCCGTTGCTCCCGTAGGCCGGAAGCGAGCCGCGCCTCGACCCCTCGTTGGTCTACTATCTGCGTCACTATGGGCGATATGGTAGCCACGAGGCTGCGGGTTGCGCAACTTTCAGCGAACGTCGCGGATAGCTACTACCGGGTCATTATGTCCGTTCCGTACTCCGCCGATGACAACTCGGTGAATTGCGTTCACAAACACCTAACAAAGGGCTGGCACTTCTGTAAAGACGTGTGGTACCTTACGCGTCCGGCTGGGAGGGGGTAGCTGTCGGCGGGGTGACCTGGCAACTAAAAAATGGGGCTTGATGCCATCTCCCATTGCATCAAGCCCCGTGCTTCCCGAATGCTTCGGGTTAGCAGTCCTTCTGGACTTAGCGCGCTCGGTTAGATAGCTACCTCCTTTCAGCCAGCTTTGCTACTGCCGCTTCCAGACTCGGGATCGTCGCGTTCAGGGAACGGATGTTCCTCCGCAGGAACGCGGGCAGTTCAGCATCCTCAAGGTTGCTCACGCCAGGCAGACCGATATCCGCAATCCTGTGCTGGTCGCGCGGATCTTCGAGTGCGTGTGCCTTTGGCGGGAAGCCCGTGGCGATAACGGTCATGTGCACTTCGTCGCCGACCCTGGGATCGACCACGGTGCCGAAAATGATGTTGGCCGATGGGTCCACCACCTCCGCGACCACGCGTGCGGCCATGTCCAGTTCGCGCAACTGCAGGTTGCCGCTGTGCGTGACATTGAAGAGCACGTTGTGGGCGCCGTCGATCGACTGGTCGAGGAGTGGGCTTGTCGTCGCCGCCCGCGCGGCTTCCACGGCGCGATTCTCGCCAGATGCGCGCCCGACGGCGAGCAGCGCCGGGCCGGCCTCGCTCATGGTTGTGCGCACGTCATTGAAGTCCAGGTTGATGGAACCGTTCTGACTGATGATGTTCGAAATCGACTGGATCGCCTGGCGGAGCACATCGTCCGCCGTCTCGAACGCTTCTTCGATGGTGCAGTTCGGCGCGCAAATCTCGGTCAGGCGCGCGTTCGGGATCGCGATCAGCGTGTCGACTTTCTCCCGCAGTCGTGCCAGGCCCTCTTCGGCCTGCTTGCCGCGGCGCGCCCCCTCCCAGAGGAACGGCTTGGTAACGACGCCGATCGTCAGCGCACCGCAGTCCTTGGCGATTTCCGCGACGACCGGAGCCGCGCCTGTGCCGGTGCCCCCGCCCATGCCGGCCGTCACGAACACCATCTCGGTGCCGCGCAGCAGTTCGTACAGCTCGTCGCGGCTCTCGTCGGCGGCGCGTTCGCCGCGGGTCGGGTCGCCGCCCACGCCGAGGCCCTTCGTGAGCTTCTCGCCGATACGGATGCGGTTCGCGGCCTCCGAGGACATCAGCGCCTGGGCATCGGTGTTGCAGGCGACGAACGTCACGCCAGGGATCTTCGCCCGCACCATGCGGTTCACGGCGTTGCAGCCGCCTCCGCCCACGCCGATGACCTTGATGTCGGGCAGCAGTTCTGTGTCGTAGCGAATGCTCATTCCTGTGTCCTTCCCTTTCATGAATGGCTCTTGACTGCGGGTGAAGTCGATGAGGCTCATTCCGTCCCTCCTTCTCTACTGGGGCATGAGCGCCCGTCCCACCGAGGCCAGCCGGCGAAGGAATCCGCCGACCGGCATGTCGAAGTTCACGCCTGTCGATTCGACCACCCGCACGCGGCCGCTGAGGGCGTATTCCACCAACCCGATGGATGTCGCATACGCGGGCGTCCCGATCAGGTCGGAAAGCCCGGAGTAGCCATGTGGCCGGCCCGGCCGCGCCGGGATGCCCAGCCGCGCTTCCGCGACTTCCGGCAGGCCGCGCAGAAGGCTCGTCCCGCCCGTGAGCACCAGCCCGGCGGCGAGTTTGTCGAAGTAGCCGGCGCGCTTCAGCTCCAGCGCCACCATCTCGAGGATCTCTTCGCTGCGCGCCTGCAGGATTTCGCAGACGTGCATCAGCGGGACGACCTTGTGCGCCTGTGTACCGAAGGCCTGGATCTCCACGGTCTCGCTGTTCAACGAGGAATCGGCGAAAGCGGCGCCGTAGGTGCACTTCAGTGCCTCAGCGCTCTCCCATGGGCAGCGCAGTACGCGCGCCAGGTCGTGCGTCAGGTGCGAACCGGCGATCGGCAGGCAGGCGGTGTGCGCGATAGTCCCTTCGTCGTAGACCGCCACCGATGTCGTGCTGCCGCCGATATCCACCAGCGCCACGCCCTGCTGCCGCTCCTGCTCCCGCAACACGCTCGTGGCAGAGGCAACCGATTCCAGCACGATGTCGTCGACCTGCACGCCGGCGCCTTCAACGCACTTCGTCAGGTTCTGGATGGCCGAAATCGCCCCTGTAACGATGTGCGTCTCCGCGTCGAGCCGCCCCCCAAACATGCCGACCGGGTCCGTCACCTGGTCGGTGCCTTCCACCCAATACCCGCGCGGGATGACATGGATGACCTGGCGGTTCGTGGGGATGCTGATCTGGCTGGCGCTTTCCAGCACCCGCGAGCGATCGTCCATCGAGATCGGCCGCGACCGGTCCGGGATCGCGATGATCCCGCGGTTGTTCTGAGAGGCGATGTGGTTGCCGGAAATGCCGACCACCGCGCTCAGGATCCGCATCCCGCAGGCCTGCTCCGCCTTCTCGACCGCGATCGAAACGGCTTCGCGCGCGGACTGGATATTGTCGATCACGCCCCGCGAAAGGCCCGTCGCGGGCGCCACTCCCACGCCCAGGATGCGCGTGTCGCCGTGCTCGCCAACATCACCGACGATGACCGCCACCTTTGTCGAGCCTACGTCGATTGCTGCTACGGTGCTGCGCCTCTTCATAGTCTTCCCTCTCCGTCCTCTACTGCAGAACCGGCCGGTTGCCGTAGCGCAGGTCGATGGTGGTGTAGTTGATTCGTTGCAGCTGGGCCTGCTGCGAAAGCGCCGCCCAGACGGCCAGCTTGTAGGCGATGGAACTCGAGTCTCCGAGTAGCGCCGTTTGATTGTTCGTCGTGGTGACCTGCACGCCCTTGCCGGCGAGGAACGCCACTTCCGCGACCGTCGTCCCGAGCAGCCGCGGCAGCTTTTCGTAGATCTCCGCGGCCGCGTCCACTGCCTGGTAGTCCACGTGGTCGCCTTGCTGGCGGCTTCCCGGCTCCGAGCTCTTAATCACAGGCGAACCGGCCGGCGCCGGGTTCGTCCCGAGCACCACCCCGTCGCGGTCGATGGTGTACCGCACCCCGCTTTGCTCCCACGTCCCCCACGCCTGGCGCTCCTCGATCGTGATCTTCAGCGTGTGCGGCCACTTCCGCTCAACCTTCACAGAGGCGACGAGCGGCAACGAGTACAATTCCTTCTGAGCAGCCGCTAAGTCCGCGCTGAACATGCTGTCGCCCAGCACGTCGGTGCGCTCGACCACGGTCGACGCCGGGATGCGTTCGTTCCCGGCCACTTCGATGTTGCTGACTTTGAAGAACGGCGAACTCCACACCCAATACGCCCCGCCTGCGAGCAGAGCGAGCGTGCACGCCGCCCCCGCGCCGAACAGGAGGCTCCTGGATGGCCGCCAGTTGAATCGCGGCCCTCGCGGACCACGCGGCGGCGGAGGTGGTTGCACGCCTCCACCGCGTCGGCGCTTGATGATCAGCCCCCGCCGCTCGCCAATGACTGGCGTCCCGCGCCGCACGATCGCGCGCGGCCAACTCTTCTTCGAGGGGCGATTGCGCTTTACGATCATAGCCGCGCCCTCCGCTCGTGCCGTTCGATCGCCAGCTCGAGGATGCGCGTGAGCAGGGCGCCGTAGCCCAGGCCGCTCGCCTCCCACAGCTTCGGATACATGCTGATGCTCGTGAACCCGGGGATCGTATTGATCTCGTTCGCGAC
>JBGOVF010000340.1:0-3660 GCA_041477975.1 Tepidiformaceae bacterium | reverse complement strand
GTGGCACGTACCATACCGGCATCGACCTCGACCTCTACGGCCTGCACGGCTCTCCTATCTACTCTGCTTGCGACGGCGTGGTCATCAAAACGGAGTACCTGACCTATAGCTACGGCTACCACGTGATCGTCGATTGCGGCGATGGCTGGACCACGCTCTACGCGCACATGAGCGAGATCCTGGCTTCGCCCGGGCAGAAGGTGAGCGCGGGCACGCAGATCGGCATTTCGGGCAGCACCGGATTCTCAACCGGCGAACACCTGCATTTCGAAATCCGCTTCAACGGTGGATACGTGAACCCCGCCAACTACCTCGACTTCTAGCTGTAGCCCTCACGATGCGTTACGAATGCGCGCCAGCGAGCGCCGTGTCGTCGGCGCTGAAGTCGGCGTTCGCATCCGCCGGCGGATTCGCCAGGTGCCAGGTCACCGATTCGAATACGCGCTCACCCGGGTCGCCCTCCACCCAGCCGAGTACCTGTCGCGCCTTCGAACTATCGATCAGCATGTGCTGGCCCACGCCGGCGGTGATCGCCAGGTCTTGCGGCAGCGAGCGCTCGGGAACGCGCACCAGCTCGGCCTTCGAACCCGAAGCATGGAGAATCTGCTCCGCCCAGAGCCGCACGGTCGGCGAGCGCCGCTCGGCGATGTTGAACGCCTCGCCAGGGACCGATTCGCTCTCGACCGCAAGCCGAATCGCCACCGCGACATCGGCGACGTAGCCCCGCGACAGCGCCCAGTTTGCGGCGCCTAAAGGAATGCGTTCGCGCCCTGCACGGACACGCCGGAGGATGAACTCCTCGCGGCGCTGAGGATCGTGCGGTCCATAGATGAAGCCCAGGCGGAGCGCCGTGCCGCCGCGCGCCAGGTAGGCGCGCTCGACCAGGATCTTCTCGTAGTCATCCAGCCCCGGCCGCTGGCCGCGGTAGGGGTACAGCTCCCCGCGCAGGGGCGCGGTCTCGTCGAACGGGAGCATTTCGCTGACCTCGCCGGCATCGCGCGAGGCATACGCCTGGTAGACATCGGCGCTGGAGAGGACGACGAGGCGGGCGGACGGCGGCAGCGCCGCCAGCGCCGTCGTTGCTTCGTTCTCCGTCATGCAGCGGCAATCGAGGACGGCGTCGGGTGCGAAGTCGCGCAGTTCGCCGGCGACGGCACCCAGCTCAGCGCGGTCGGTGTGCAGGTGGCCGTGACGCGCCAGCTCCGGCGGTTCGCTCTCCCCGCGGTGGACAATGAGCAGCTCGTGGCCCGCGGCGGCAAGCTCTTCGACGGCAGCCCGCCCGATGAACCGCGTGCCGCCGAGCACAAGACAACGCACAGGCGACCCTCCGGCGCTAGAGCGGCAGCAGGCCGCTGCGCACCGCAATCGTAACGGCCTCCGTGCGGCTCGCGGCGCCGAGCTTGCCCAGGATGGCGCCCACGTGGAACTTCACCGTGTGGTCCGTGATCCCCAGTTCGAGCGCGATGCCCTTGTTGGGCAGGCCGGTTGAAACGAGCCGCAGCACTTCCAGCTCGCGCTCGGTGAGGTGGATCGTGCCATCGACAGCCCTGCCGTGGACAAGGCCGGCCTCGGTCCGGCTGAGCCGTGACGCCAGCGCCGGGTTCACTACGGTCAGGCCCTGGGCCACGGCGTGGACCGCGGCGCCGAGTTCCTCAGAGGTCGCGTCCTTCAGCAGGTAGGCGCGCGGGATCGGGTCAGCCAGGGAGAAGCCGGCGAAATCGGCCGCGCCACCGCCGAGCAGCACGAGTGGCAGCGCCTCCGCCGCTACGCGCAGCGATTCCACTTCGGCGCCGTTTTCGAGGTCGACGACGAGGACATCGGCAGCGGCGAAGGATGTCTCGCTACCAACGGCGAGATGCGCCGTTTCGCCGACCACCGAGATACCGCCTGCCCCATCCAGCAGCGCTCGCAGCCCCGCCCGCACCGAAGGGTAGAGGGCCGCGACAATCACGCGGATCGGTTGGGGAGCAGCGGGTTCGTTCACAGGCTCAGGTCCTGCGATCTATCGTAACGGGTTGCCGGGCGGTTCAGGCGCGGGCCACGGGCGTGGCCGAAGCCTCGTGCAGCTTGCCGCCGCGCAGGAGCGCCAGCCGCAGCGTGCGCCCCGCGCGCATCGCCTGCAGCCGTCGCGCTACGGCGGGCATGCGCCCGCGTTCGCCGTCGATGCCGACGAGCACGTCCCCTGGCAGTAGCCCGGCCTGCTCGGCCGCGCTGCCGGGCTCGATGTCGGTCAGCATCAGGCCGGCTTCGTCTTCGAAGCTGTACGACGCCGCGATGGCGTGGGGCAGTTGCACCTGCTGGAACGTCACCCCCAGAAAGCCGGGCTCGCCGTCGCTCGCCGTCGCAACGAACTCCACGACCGTGTTGCTCGGGATCGCGACCGCCATGCCGCCAGCGATCATCGCGTTGATCCCGATGACCCGCCCAGCGGCATCGACCAGCGGCCCGCCGGAATTGCCCGGCGCGAGGCGCAGGTCGGCGCGAATGACGTGCTCCAGTGGCACGCCGTTCTCAACGGTGGAGGCGTTCGTGGTCAGGACGATTCCGGCCGTGACGCTGCCGCGCTGACCCCACGGGTTACCGACGGCATAAACGAACTGGCCCGGCCGCAGCGCTCCCGAATCGCCGGCCTCCACCGGTTCCAGGTCGTCTGCGTCCACGCGCAGGAGCGCCAGGTCCACCGAGGGATCGCGGGCGACGAGGCGCGCTTCGAGGACGCGGTCGTCGTGCGTCACGACCTCGGCGTGGTCGCCGGGGACCACATGGTTGTTCGTGACGACGAGCCCGGTGGCGGTCCAGACCGTGCCTGAGCCGCCACCCGCGCGGCTGCGTACAGCAACGAGGCTGCGGTTGAGGCGCGCGGCGAGGTCACCGGACGCGACGCTGATCGGGCTGACAGGGAAAACGGCGGTCATCGGAGCCTCCTGGGTGCTAGCGGCGAGGCTACTTGCGTTCGCCGACCGTGACGGAAAGGTCAGTGGGCACGCCACCGCGAAGGACCGTGAGTGCTGTCGGCTTGCCGACGAGCGCGGGCGTGAGCTGCGCCTGCAGGTCATCGGTTTCGGCGACCGGCTTACCGGCCACCGCGACGAGGATGTCGCCGATGAGCAGCCCTCCCAGCTCCGCCGGGCTGCCTGTCTCGACCGCCACGACCAGCAGGCCCGTTTCCTGGCCGCCCAACTTGGCGGCGAGGCTCGCCGGTAGCTTCGCGGTCTGGCTGCTGATGCCCAGGTAGGCGCGTCGCACCTTGCCCTGCTTCAAGAGGTCATCGGCGATGAGCGCCGCGGCGGCAACGGGTAGAGTCAGCCCCGCGCCTCGCCCGAGCCGCGAGCTATTGATGCCCACGACACGCCCGGCGACATCGACCAAGGGCCCGCCCGAGAAGCCCGGGTAGAACGTCGTGTCGCTACGGATGTAGCCACCCACTTCGGTGCCGCGGAACGTGCGCCACGGCCCGCCAATCGTGCTGATCACCCCGAACGACGCCATCGGCCCTTCGCTCGTGGGACGGCCGACGGCGAGCACGAGGTTGCCGACCCGCGCGTCGGAGGCATGCTCGGCCGGGGTACGGGTGACACCGGCGAGCCTCAGGACCGCCAGATCCGATCCGGGGTCGCGGCCGGCGATGGTGGCGGGGTGCTCCGAGCCGTCAGGCAACGT
>JBGOVF010000150.1:0-6226 GCA_041477975.1 Tepidiformaceae bacterium | reverse complement strand
GTCGCCGTGGCAACGGGGTCGCCGTGGCAACGGGAAGGACGGACGAGCAGGCCACCGTTGCCAGCGTGCCCACGCAATTGGCGGGCGCGCCGATCACTTCTGTGGTGGCTGATGCGCCCGTCGAGACACGGGTTGTTCGCTACATTCCCGACGCCCGCTTGGCCGGCGCGGAATCCGACGGGTCGTGCTTCCTTCAGTCGCTCGCCGCGGCGTGGCGCTTCGACGCATGGCGCTGCTCGACGCCCGATGCGCGAGTCCACGACCCTTGCTTCTCGATAAGTCCGGCAGCCGTAATCTGCGATGCGAACCCCGAGACAGGCGAGGCGGGTTTCGTGCTGCGTCTGGAACAGAGCTCCCTTCCCGAGGGAGGCCCTCTCCGCCCTCCCGCGTCCAACGGTTGGCTCATCCGGCTTGTGGGCGGCGCAAACTGCGCGCCAGCGACGGGCACGACCGGTTCGGTTGAGGGGAAACGAGCGAACTATCATTGTTCGGACGGCCGGTGGCTGCTCGGCGACCTTGAGCCAGGGACGGTCTGGAAGGTCGAGGTAGTGCAGCTGGCCGCCTCATCCGCGGTTGGGTCCGCCCCGGCGGTCATCTCCCGCGAGACGGTGCCGATCGAGACGGTGTGGCAGTAGCGCCTACGGCGCCGTGTAGCTCAACCCGATCTTCGCCAGGTAGTCCGGGAGCGCTTTTGCCGTGATCTGGACGGTGTGCACGTCCCGAAGCACGCCATCGCGGTCCACGAAGAAGCTCACCGGCCAGCCGCTCACGCGATGGTGGTCGTTCACCTTAGCGCCGCTATCAGCGACGGCTCGGTGCGTCCGTATTTGAGCTACTGTAGTACCCAAAGCGAACCGCGAGCTCTGATGAATTCGATGCTGAGTACGTGCCTCAACTGGAAAGTCCTCGTCGCGGCCGGTGTGCTGGCGGCGGCAGTCCTCGTGTTCGCACCCGACCTGGCCGGCGCGGCCCTGCCGTTGCTGTTGCTGGCCATCTGTCCGCTCTCGATGATCGTGATGTTGGTTGTGATGCGTGGAGTGCGGGGCAGCAAGCGCGACGCCGAGGAGCAGCCTCAGCCCGAGGCACAGTTGACGGCTCTGCCAATGAGCACCATCAGCAATCTGACGCCGCCTGAGGCGAAGCGATGACCGCGAGGAGCAGGAATCGTGCGGCGCGGCCCGCTGCGCGAACGGTAAGAAGCAAGCGCCACGACTGGCGCGCCTGGGCGCTGGGAGGCGGTCTGGCGTTGCTGGCCATGGGTCTTCTGGTTGGCGTCCTGATCAAATCAGGCGGCTCCGGCGGCAGTTCGGCGAGCGCTCCGGGGACGGGTGTGGCGCTATCCGAGCTCAGGACCCCGGACTTCCACTCGATCGCCATTAGCCCCGCCGCCCCCCAACTGGTCCTTTACGGGCATCATGGCGGGGTTTTGCGCAGCACCGACGGTGGGCGGACGTGGAGCCAGACGAACCTGACAGGCAGTACGGACGACGCGATGGGCATGGGCATCTCAACAAGCGACCCAAGCCTCGCCTTTGCGGCCGGGCATGGCACTTTCTTTCGTAGCACCGACGGCGGCAACACTTGGACGAGTATGAAGCCAAAGCTGCCGGGTACGGATGTGCACGGTATGGCCGTCTCGCCGGAGCAACCGGCGGCGTTGTATGCACATGTCGTGGGCCAGGGCCTGTTCCGCAGCGACGATGCCGGCGACACCTGGAAGAAGACGCATAGCCAATCTCTCCCCGCGGACATCATTCAGGTGGCGGCGTCGTCTGGCGGCCGCGTGTACCTGGCGAGCGTTGGTAGCGGCGTGCTGCGCAGTGACGATGGCGGAGTGACGTTCAAACCAACAGGCCGGCTGCAAGGTGGCGTGCTGAGCGTGGCAACCGCAGCGGTCGACTCCAACGTCGTCTACGCCGGCACCGATTCACAGCTCTTCGTCTCCCGCGACGGCGGCGGCACGTGGGTGGACCGGCCTCTTCCCAAACCAGGCCAGGTGATGGTTGCCGGCGTGAATCCGCGTGATGCCAACGACGTGATGGTTATCGCCGTCGGCAGTGACCAGGTGGGCCGGGTTTACCGGAGCCACGACGGCGGGGCGTCGTGGACTAGCTAGAGGCACTCCTGGGTGCGCCCTCGGCGGCACTGCCGGTGCGCGATAACGACCGTTTACGGCGCCGTGTAGCTCAGGCCAATCTTCGCCAGGAACCCGGGCAGCGCGTTGGCCGTGATCTGGCCGGTGTGCATGTCGCGCACCACGCCGTCTCTGTCGATGAAGTATGTCGTCGGCAGGTATTTGACCCGGTAGTGGTCCGCCACGCTGCCGTTCGAGTCGAGCACCGCGGGATACGTGCCGCCGAACTGGTCGAGAATGCCGGTCGCCTTGCCAGCCGACTCCAGGTAATCGACACCCAGGATCACGAGCTGGTCGCCGAGCACTTCCTGCGCCTTCTGAAATTCCGGGATCTCCTCCTTGCACGGACCGCACCAGCTGGCGAACCAGTTGAGGACCACGGCCTTACCCCGGTAGTCGGAGAGCCTCCGGATGAGCTTCTCGTCCCGGGCATCGATGAGCGCGAAATCGGGCGCGGGCGTGTTCAGGTCGGGCCGGTTTGGTTGGAGAACGCCAGTGCCGGGCGCGGCCGTTGGCGCGCCCGGCAGGCTGGAGATCGGCACCCCGAACTGTGCCCCGTCGTTGTTGCCGTTGCCACTGGTGGTGACGAGATAGCCGCCGACCGCTATCGCCACCGCCGCCGCGAGCGCGAGCGCGGCGTAGCCAATCACCGGTGAGCGGGTGGGCTTCGAGGCTTCGAGTTCGGGCGGGTCGGCTTCGGGCGCGTCGCTCATGTGCGGGGCATCCTACCAAACGCGCTGTTCATGCCCCGTTAACCGGCCCTGTTAAGATCGAACACAGATGGCGATCGAAACCGCCGCGAAGCCCAAGGTCCTCATCGTCGAGGATGAAGAGACGCTCCGCTTCACCCTCGCCCACAACCTCAAACGCGAAGGCTACACCGTCATCACCGCCGCCCGCGGCGATGACGGCCTGAAGATGGCCCGCGAACAGACGCCGGACCTCATCCTCCTCGATGTCATGCTCCCCGGTGTCGACGGTATCCAGATCTGCCGCATGCTCCGCCGGGATTCCGATGTCCCGATCATCATGCTCACCGCGCTGGGCGGCGAAGGCGACCGCGTCGCCGGCCTCGATACCGGGGCGGATGACTACATGCCCAAGCCCTTTGGCATGCGCGAACTCATGGCCCGCGTCCGCGCCCTGCTGCGCCGCTCCGGCCCCCGCACGAAGCCGGATACCGGGCCCAGCGTCGTCGTCTCCGGCGACCTCCAGGTCGACCGCGGGCGCCACGAGGTTTTGCGCAACGGCAAAACGCTTCGCATGAAGCCGAAAGAGATCGAATTGCTGTTATTCTTCGTCGAGCATCCCGGCCGCGTGTTCTCCCGGGAGCAGATCCTCGATGAGGTGTGGGGCTACGACTTCTACGGTGGTCCGCGCACGGTGGATGTCCACATACGCTGGTTACGCCAGAAGATCGAGGTTGACGCTTCGAACCCCACGCGGCTCAAGACGGTACGCGGCAGCGGGTATCTCTTCGAAGGCTAGTTCGTGAACACCGGCGTCGCCCGGCGCGGCATGATCGCCGCCAGCCTCGGCGCGGCCGCGGGATTCGCAGCCGCGGTCACCGCCTCGGAAGTCGGTGCAGATCCCGGCGCCTGGATGCTGTTCGCCCTCGCCGCCGCCGCGGTTGCGGCCGTTGTGGGCTTCCTGGTACTGCGTGGCACCGCTCGGGGAGTCGGGGCCGTGATTGCGGCTGCATCGCGGATGGCCGAAGGCGACTTCGCCGGGCGCATCCCAACGGCCGGCGGCCCCGGGGGCGACCTGCGCCACATGTTCAACACCACCGCCGACCGCGTCGAACGCCTCTTCGAAAACGTGGCCGCGGAACACGGCCGCCTCGAAGCCGTGTTCGATGCCTCCACCGACGCTATGGTCGCCCTCGCCCGCGACACGTCCGTCCGCTTCCTCAACCCCGCGGCCGTGCAGATCTTCGGCGCGAGCATGGTCGAAGCGGTCGGCCGGCCGTTCATCGAATCCGCCCGCGACTACGAGCTCGACGCGCTCATCCGCCGCGCGATCGCGAAGCCGGGCACGAGCGAAACGGCCATCATCACGTTCGGCCCGCGCCGCATCCCCCTCCGGGCCGCCGCCGTCCCAATCCGTGAAGGCGGCGACTGGGCCGTCCTCCTCATGCTCACCGACCTCACCGAGGTCCAGCGTGTCGACCAGGTACGCCGCGACTTTCTCGGGAACGTCTCGCACGAACTGCGCACCCCGCTCGCCTCCATCAAGGCCCTCGTCGAAACCGTCGAAGACGACCTGGACAACGCCGAGACCCGCGAGTTCCTGGTGCGCATCCACCAGCAGGTCGACCGCCTGACGATGCTCGTCAACGAACTGCTGGACCTTTCGCGCATCGAATCCGGCGCCATCGACCTCCGCCCGGAGCAGGTCGACCTCGGCGCGGTCGTCGCCGAAGCGGCCTCGCTGCTGCGCACCCGCACCGAGCCGGAGGGCATCACCATCGCCTGTCCCCAGACGAACATTGCCGTCGAAGCCGACCGCCCGTCGCTCCTCCGCGTCATCACGAACCTGCTGGACAACGCCATCAAGTACAGCCCGAGCGGCGGCACGATCCACGTCGAAACCCGCGACGAAGGCGACCTCGCCGCGCTCTCCGTCCGCGACGAAGGCCCCGGCATTCCCGAGCAGGAGCTCCCGCGCGTCTTCGAACGCTTCTATAAGGGAGAAGCGTCGCGTGCCGGCGCCGGCGTGGGCCTCGGGCTCGCGATCGTGAAGCACCTGGTCCGCGCCCACGGTGGCACGGCTACCGCCGCCAGCGCCCCCGGCGAAGGCGCCACCTTCACCGTACGTCTACCGAAAGTGTTCGTCGGCACGCGGCGATAGCCGCTGCCGTGTGTGGGTTGAGCCTGCGCTAGATGGGCTCGCCCGGGAAGCGCAGGCCGAATCGTTCGACGAGCCCGGGGATGCTCGCCGGGTCCATCTCGAGCTGGTATCGCGCGCAGAGGTCGCCGAGCACGGCTGGTTCGACCTGCGTTATCCCGCCGAGGTCTACGAGTTGGTTGAAGAATCCTTCGAAGCCCGCCGGAGAGATGATCTCCAGGATACGCGCCGGCTCATCGCCCGCGTTCCAAAACGTGTGCCACTGGTTGCGCGGCTTGAGGATGAGGTCGCCGGTGTTGCCGATGAGCACCTCATCGCCCAGCAGGGCCCCGACGCGCCCCTCGAGCACATAGCTGTACTCATCCTCCCGCGTGTGCCGGTGGAGCGGCGCGGCCAGCGCCCGGGATGACATCGGGTGTTCGACGAGCGAGAACCCCCTGCCCGCCTCGTCACCGTTGATCATGAAGCGGACCCCGATGCTGCCGAGGAACCCCGCCTTGCCATCGCGAGGACCTACCACTGTTGCTGTTGCAGTTGCCATTGAAACCTCCTCTTTGATCGGACATACGTGTCGCGTGTAATCTAGCCGGGTGAACTACGCGTCGTCAATATCCGTCGAACACTGATGTCTAACGAAAACGAAAGGCGTCCTTACCGAATGACCCGTCGGGCAGAGACGGAGGAGCTGACGCGCCAGCGGATAACGCAGAGCACCGTCGAACTGCACGAGACCCTCGGGCCATCCCGCACCTCGATCAGCGCGGTGGCGAAGCACGCCGGCGTGCGTCGCTCGACGGTCTACCGGCACTTTCCCGATGAGGCGACACTGTTCAGGGCGTGCACATCGCACTGGATGGCTGCGAATCCCACGCCCGACCTGGCGCAATGGGCCTCGATCGAAAGCCCGGATCACCGCTTGGACGCCGCCCTGCGGGAGCTCTATGCCCACTACGGCCGCACCGAGGCCATGATGGAAAACATCCTCCGCGACGAAGCGACCATGCCCATCGTCGCTGAAATGTTCGGTGGCTTCCGCGACTACATCGCGGCCGCTCGCGAGACGCTGATGGACGGCAGGTTCGAGCGGCGCAGCGCCCGCAACCAGGTGCGCGCCGCTATCGGACACGCGCTCGCGTTCACCACCTGGCACTCGTTGGTTCGCGAGCATGGACTGGAGACCGGGGAGGCGGCTGAACTCATGTGTCGCCTCGTCACGGCTGCCTCACTGGAGCCACCCGCGGAGAG
>JBGOVF010000219.1:0-4938 GCA_041477975.1 Tepidiformaceae bacterium | reverse complement strand
CATGGTCTGGCAACACTCGGACTACGCATCGCCAGATTCTATCTGCCGTTGCGCGGAGGAAACGCGGGCTTCCGCCCGGCTAAACTTCCCACATGGCATTCGAAGAGTTCGCGGCCGAGCCGTACTGCTACCTCACGACCACCGGCCGGACGAGCGGCGAGCCGCGCGAGATCGAGATCTGGTTCGGCACCGAGGGCCTGTGCCTCTACCTCATGGCTGGCGGCCGCGACAAAGCTCACTGGGTGCGCAACCTGCGCAAGCACCCAGAAGCCAGCGTGCGCATCGCTGAGAGGCGCTTCCGGGTCCGTTGCCGCGAGGTTTCGGAACCTGGTGAGGACGCGCTGGCCCGCCGCCTGCTACTGGAGAAGTACAGCCCCGGCTACAGCGGCGACCTTGCATCGTGGGGTCGCAGCGCCTTGCCCGTTGCACTGGACCCAATCGAGGAGAGATAGCCATGCCTGGGCAACGCAAAGTACCCCGCGCCTTCAGCCTGCACTTCGGCAGCGGCGTCGTTGCCGAAGAGGCGACCTACACGGGCCCGTACCACCAGCCGACCATCCAGTTGCTAGAGTTCACCGAAGGCGAGGCGGCGGGTTCGGTCACGCTCCGCTTTTGCAGCTACAACCACCGCGGCATGTTCCAACGCGACCCGCTGCTCGTCAGCGAAACCGACATCGAACCGATGCGCGCGGCGATCGCTCAGAACCCGCGCCTGCACGCGCTGCTGAAGCGCCTGGTGGACTGACCCACGGCGTCACTCCAGTGCAGCAGCCAACAGCAGTTCGGTCACTTCATCCTCGCTAAGCCCGAGGATTTCGTGCAGCACGCGGTCATTGTCTTGGCCCAACGTTGGCCCCGCACGCGTGACGACGCTCGGTGTCGCCGAGAACCGCATCCGCGACGTCTCGATGACTACATCACCCAGCTCGGCGTGCGGCACGGTGACGAAGTGGCCGCGCGCCGCCAGTTGCGGGTCGGCGATCAGTTCCGGGCTTCCAGCCACACGATGCACCGGCACGCCGGCCATCTGCAGCGCGGCTTCCACCTCGCTCGCCGTGCGCGGGGCGGTCCACGCCGCAACTACCGCGTCAAGTGCGTCGTGGTTCGCCACGCGGCTCGCCATCGTCATGAAGTGGGCATCGTGCGCCAATTCCGGCATGTGTGTGGCACGAAGGAGCGCCTGCCACTGGTGTTCATCGGTGACGGCGATGGCCACCCACTGGTCCGCGCCAGCCACCGGATACACGCCGTGCGGCGCGTAATCGGGCGAAGCGTTGCCGCGGCGCACGGGCACCACGCCATTAACGAAGTAATCGAGCATGGCCGGGCCGAGGAAGTGGATTGCGGCTTCGCCCTGCGACAGGTCGATGTACTGGCCCTTCCCGGTGCGTCTTCGGTATTCCAGTGCCGCCAGCACTGTTGCAGCGACATACTTCGGCGCAACGTAATCGGTGTAGGCGCCGGCGGGGCCCGCCGGAGCGCGGTCCGGCCAGCCGGCGAGCTCTCCGAAGCCCGCAATGTGCAGCCCCATCGTGCCAAAGCCCGCGAGAGTTGCGTGCGGCCCGGTCTGCCCGTTCAGGCACGAGCTGATCATGATCGCGCCCGGGTTCACCGCCCGGACGTCCTCATAGCCGAGCCCCATCCGCGCAAGGGCCCCCGGCGCGAAGCTCTCCGTCACCACGTCCGCCCACGCCGCCAGTTTCAGTAGCAATCCTCGACCCTCCGGACACCCCAGGTTCAGGGTGATGCCCAGCTTCCCGGCGTTGATTGTCGCGTACAGTCCTGAACGTTCAGCACCCGGCACATGATCCTTGAACGGCCCCACCGTCCGGGCGGTATCCACGCGGCGAGGGCTATCGACCTTGATGACCGTCGCGCCGTAGTCGGCGAGGTAGCGGGTGCCCCATGGCCCCGCCACCACCCACATCATGTCCAGCACCTTCACCCCCGCCAGCGGCAGTTCGCGCTTCGCGGGAGCCGCCTGCCGGTCCGGTCGTCGTGGCTCGGCCGCAATCTCCGTGTCGACTTCGGTGTCGTGCTCGCCGAGGAGGGGCGGCCGCCGGCGGTAACGGATGGGCGCCTCGTTCAGCCGCGCGAACGGCCCCGGGTACCGGACGGAGCGCCCAAGCTCCGGGTGCGGTACATCCTGGAAGTAGTCCCGCGACGCCAGTTGCTCCGAGTGCGCGACCTCGTCGAGCGTCGCCACGGGCACGATGAGCAGGTCCTGCTCGCGCGCCATTTGGAACAGTTCGCCCTTCGTGAACCCACTCGTGAACTCCGCGATCGCGGCGATGCAGCGCAACAGCTCCGCAATGGGCTCCTGGCCGGAGAGCAGCAGGCCCGTGTAGTTGATCCAGTCCTTGTCGCGCGTCGCTTCGTCCACGATGCCGCGGTCGCACATGAGCGCCATGAGCCGCTGCGTAAACGGCCCAATCGCAGTCCCGAACAGGAACGTGACCGAGACGTACCCGTCCTTCGCCGGGTTCACGAACTTGAGCGGAATACCGCCGAAGTTCACGCCGCCCGCCATCCGCTTCGTCTCGTTCTCGCCCCATGCCGCGCTGAGCACCGTCGCCTGGGTGGCCATCATCGCGGCGGTCTGCACGGACACATCGACGTGCTGGCCCACGCCGTCGCGTATCGCACCGTGAAGCGCGATCAGCGCCCCAACGGCTGCTTCCGCCCCCCCGTGCAGCCACGCCTGCGGCACCGAAATGGAGCACGGCGCGCGGTCGTCATCGCCAGTCATCGCCAGCGGCCCGGCGGAGGCGTAAAGCGTGAGGTCGCTCGCTGCCCAATCGGCCTTCGGTCCGGTCTGCCCGAACGGCGTGATCGAGACCAGGACGAGCGCCGGGTTTATCACGCTCAGCGCGGCATAACCCACGCCGTGTCCAGGCAGGTATCCCGGCGCGAATGACTCCACGATGACATCCGCGTGCGCAGCCAGCCGCTTCAGCCGCTCGCGCCCGGCCTCGGATTCGAGGTCGAGCGTGATGGCGCGCTTGTTCCGGTTGTTGGCCCACCAGGCGAGGCTCGTGTTCGGCCCCTCTTTGCCGTCCGCGAATGGCCCGATCCGCCGCGCGGCCGCCCCGCCGGGCGGCTCGGCCACGATTACGTCGGCGCCAAGGTCACCGAGGATCTGGCCGCAGATCAGCGCGCCGTGGTCGGTCAGGTCGAGCACGCGGTAGGGAGAGAGCATGGAACCAGGCCTCCAGGTGGAGTGGCGGGAGTGTAGCAAATGACCAGCGGCTTACGGGAGAACGCGGCGTCCGACGTTCGGAGCGAGAGGACAGTTCAACGAGGCGGTGATGCCGGCGCTCCCGGCGCGCACGCGTAGCGGTTGACCCAGATCTTGCCCGTGTGCGCGTTTTCGCCTTCGGCCTTCTTGACTACCAAACACACGGACTCAGTCCCGGCGAGCTCCGCCAGGCCAGCCTTCACGTCTTCGAGGCAGTTCGAACGGCAGTCGAAGACAGCCGACCGTGCGAGGTCAAGGTGGACCTCGGTGCTGCCAATGCGGACCGTAAGCATGGGGCCGTCGCGCGAAACCGGCGTGCCGGTGAGCCAATCGAGGGTCGTGGTCGTGGCCAGGGGTGGGACGGGGGTTCCGGTCCCGGAATCGCACCCTGCATAGATGCAGGAGGCGCAGACCACTGCCAGCACCAGCGCGCGCATTCGGGGACTTTACACCGGCGATCCCGTCCGGGTTCCTTACGCCAGCCCGCGCTCCTTCAGCGCCCGCTTCATCGTGATGCCGATCTCGGCGGGGGAGTCGCTGACGTAGGCGCCCGCGGCCCGGAGGGCGGCCTTCTTATTCTCCGCTTTGCCGTCTTCGCCGCTGATGATCGCGCCTGCATGGCCCATGCGCCGCCCCTCGGGCGCCGTGGCCCCCGCAATGAACGCCACCACCGGCTTCTTCACGTGCTCCTTGATGTAGCGAGCCGCTTCCTGCTCGGCGCTGCCGCCAATTTCGCCGACCATCACGATCGCGTTCGTGTCCGGGTCGTCGTTCAGCATGCGCACGGCCTGGATCTGGGTCGTGCCAATAATCGGGTCGCCGCCGACGCCGATGCACGTGCTCTGCCCAATGCCCTCGTCCGTCAGTTGCGCCACCACTTCGTACACGAGCGTCCCAGAGCGGCTGACCACGCCCACCTTGCCCGGGAGGAAGACATCGCCGGGCATGATCCCGACGCGGGTCTTCGTCGAAGGTGTGATGACGCCGGGACAGTTCGGGCCGATGAGCACGCTCGCACCGCCGACGAGCGCGCGCTTGACCATCACCATGTCCATCACCGGGATGCCTTCGGTGATGCAGACGATGAGCGGGATCTGGGCCGCCGCCGCTTCCAGGATGGCGTCAGCCGCGAATGGCGCCGGGACGAAGATGATCGTCACGTTCGCGCCGGTCTTGTTCACCGCCTCGGCCACCGTCGTGTAAATCGGCACCCCGTCCTGCTGCTCACCGCCGCGCTTCGGGTGGATGGCCGCGACCACGTTGGTGCCGTAGGCGATCGAGCGGCGCATGTGGTTCGCGCCTTCGGTGCCAATGCCCTGCACCATGAGCTTCGTGTTCTGATCGACAAGGACGGCCATGTGACGATTCCCGTTTCGCGATTCGCGGTTTCGCCTTCGGCCCGTTCGCTCGCCGCCAGAACCCGCGACGCAGAACGATACAGGCCGGGCGCGGTAGTGTCCGGCGGGGGCGGTATACTCATGGCGTGAACAAACAGAGCGACCGGCTCATTAACATCGACCCGGAAATCATGGGCGGCGAGCCCGTCTTCATGGGGACGCGCGTCCCGGTGAAGAGCCTGACCGATCACCTTGCGGCCGGCATTCCCCTGGACGAGTTCCTCGACGACTTCCCGAGCGTGAGCAGAGAGCAGGCAATCCGGTTCATCGAAGAGTCCGGCGCCCTGATGCTGGAGCGGCATG
>JBGOVF010000213.1:0-5031 GCA_041477975.1 Tepidiformaceae bacterium | reverse complement strand
GGGATCATTGCGTCGCTTGTGCTGGAGAGCCATTCGCCGATCCAGAACTCTTCGGCCCGGCGGGGAAGGGCGCGGAGGATGTCGCGCGTGTGCGTCGGGTCGTGGAGGGCGATGCCCCAGAGCAGGCCGCCGAAGCGCACGGGCGTCGGCTTCAGGCCAAGCGTCTTGCGGTCGCCGCCATAGGGGATGATGCGGTCAAGCTCGGTGTCGCCCATCCGCTCGATTGCCTTGAGCATGTTCGCGCGGTAGCCGGCGGCCTCCTCAAGCAGCTCGTCGATGGACCGCTCCGAGCGCGAAACCACGGCTGCTTCGTTCCAGTCGTCGATATCGAACGGCCGCGGGTAGGGGGTTTCGGGCGGGGGCGCTGTGACGCCGACCATCGGCCCGAAGCCGTTCGCGATGAGCGCATCGATGGTGCAGAGGTGGGCGATGTAGTCCTTCACGCTCCAGTGCGAGCCGGGGATGGTGGCACTCAGTTCGGGCGGCGTGAGCGAACGGCAGAGGTGCTCGAACTGGACGCGGTGGCGGGCGAGCTCGTCGGTCACGAGGCGGCTGCGGAGGTTCTGCATGGCGGTCCCTTTCGTGAGGGCAATCCTACGCAGTTGTGCCCAACGCGACGCTCGTGCCGCGGCGAGCGGCGCTAGAATGCGGCCATGCGGAACGCCCGGCTCCTGCGCTGGTTCGCGATCTCCGGGATCGTTTCGCAGGTGCTGTTCTTTCTTTCGTGGTTCGTGGCCCAGTTCTTCGAGCGCGACAGTTACAGCATCTACCGGGACTTCACGAGCGATCTTGGTTCGCACATGGCAGCGCAGCCCCTTCCCTACAACGTGGGCGTCTCCGTGGCCGGGCTGCTCAGCATGCCGCTGGCGATCGCGCTCTACGTGGTCTTTCGCCGGTACCGATGGGGAACCGTTGGGGCCGTGTTGATCGGCGTGTTCGCCATCGGGCAGTTCATCGACGGCCTGGCGCGCGAGGATTGCTCGCCGCGGCTCGACGCGTGCAAGGCCATCGGAGATGGTCCCGGCTTCTCGTGGCATCACCAGGTGCACGACATCGAGACGTTGTTCACGGCGCTGGCGATCGTCATCGCACCGTTCGTGTTCGTCGCCGTCTTTGGGCGTGTGGCCGAATGGCGCCCCTTACGGCTGCCGTCGTTGATCTGGGGCATTGCGACTTTGGCGATCGTGGTGGCCTTCGTCCTGGTTGCGTTCCAGGACAGCCAGCCGGCGGCAGGGCTACTCGAGCGGCTCCTGGTGACGAGCGCGACGGGCTGGGCGGGTGTGGTGGCGTGGTGGCTGCTCACGCGCCCGCCCGCAGAGCCCGCTGCAGCTGCGCCGACGCCCGGATCGAGAGGACCTTCGTGAACGTTCGACGAGGCGGCCGGCGCTGTTCTACGCAAGGCGATTCCGGGCGGCAGATAATACAACTGTGAAATACTCGGACGTGACCGATGCTGCGCTGCTTCGCTCGCTGGTTGAGAACAGTTTCGACCTGACGACCGTCTCCGACCGTGAAGGCAACCTCCTGTATGTCACGCCAAGCGTGGCCCGGATTCTTGGGTACGAGGCAAGAGATGTCCTCGGCAAGAACATCATGTCGTTCGTCCACCCGGATGACCTGGAGCGGGTGCTGGAAGCATTCGGCAGGGCGATCAGGATGCCGGGCACGCTCGATCCCCTGGTCCTGCGCGTTCGCCATTCCGACCAGTCGTGGCGCGTCGTCGAAGCAGCTTCCAACAATCTCCTCGATGACCCGTCGGTCGCCGGCATCGTCCACAACATGCGCGACATCACGGCCCGGCACGAAGCCGAGATGGCGGTTCGGCTCAACGAACGGAAGCTCCGGGCTTACCTCGACGAGGCAACCGACCTCATCTGGACCATCGATCTCCAGGGACGGCTGACTTCTGTGAACGCAATGGCGTGCGCGGTCCTCGGCTACACGGCGGAAGAATTGGTAGGAAGGCCGGCGCTCGAACTCGTGGCGTCAGAGCGCGTTCCCGAACTTGCCGTCGCGTTGGCGGAAGTAATCCAGGGCCACTCGATCGAGCAGGTTGAGGCGGAGGTGATCACAAAACAGGGTAACCGTGTCTGGCTCGAGATCCGCGGCCGCACCTTCCGCGAAGGAGGTGCGATCGTCGAGATCCTCCAGATTGCTCGCGATATCACCGAGCGCAAGCAATCTGAACAGGCGCTGCGGGCGAGCGAGGCGCTCTACCGCTCAATCCTGGATTCCTCCCCCGATGCCGTCGCCATAACGGACATGGAGGGTCGCGTCGAGATCCATTCGCCTTCAGCCCTGTTGATGTTCGGCTACAAGCCCACGGATATCCTCCACGGCCGGTCGGTCCTCGAATTCCTCGCCGCCGCCGACCGTGACCGGGCCCTGGCGAACATCTTGAAGATGCCCGACCGGCCCGCCGACCGCTCCCAACGGGTCCCCGACGAATACCGCGCCATCCGTGCCGACGGCTCCACCTTTCATGTCGAAGTGCTGGGCGAATTCATCCGCACTGAAGCTGGCCAACCGACCGGCATGGTGTTCGACGTGCGCGACATCACCGAGCGCAGAGCAGCAGAGGCTGAGCGCGCACGCCTCGAATCCGCCCTGGCCCAGGCACAGAAGCTGGAGGCCGTGGGCCGCCTTGCCGGCGGGGTGGCGCACGACTTCAATAATATGCTCGGCGTGATCCTGGCTTCGGCCGAACTGGCGCTCGCGGCACTCGACCCCGCGTCCCCGGCGCGCGAAGAGCTCGGCGAGATCCGCGAGGCGGCTGAGCGTTCGGCTCACCTCACGCGGCAGCTCCTTGCGTTTGCAAGCAAGCAAGCAATAGCACCAGGCCACCTGGACCTCAACGAGACCGTGGCGCGGATCCTCACTATGCTCCGTAGGCTCGTCCGCGAAGACATCAGGCTTGTCTGGAAACCAAACAGCCGGCCGTGCCCGGTCTTCATGGACCCCGGCCAGGTCGATCAGATCCTCACCAACCTGGTCGTCAATGCCCGCGATTCCATCCGCGGCGAAGGCACCATTACCATCGCCGTCTCGCCGGCCGACATTCCCCAATCACCCGACCGCCCCTTCCCCGAAGCCCCGGCCGGGCAATACGTCGTGCTTTCCGTTCGCGACGATGGCTGCGGGATGGACGGGGTCACCCGCGAGCGGATGTTCGAACCATTCTTCACCACCAAACAACTCGGACAAGGCACCGGCCTTGGCCTGGCCACGGTCTACGGGATTGCCCAGCAGAACGGCGGCTTCGTGGAAGTGGAGACGGAGCCGGGCGACGGGACCGCCATGAGCGTGTACGTGCCCCGCCGAGAGCCGCTGCCAGCCGCCCTGGGCCCACACCCCAACGCCGCCGACCAGCCCGCCGGCACCGGCACCATCCTTCTCGTCGAGGACGAGGCGGCTCTCCTCCGTTTGACCGCGAAGATGCTTGATGGACTCGGCTACACCATCTTGACCAGCGAAGACCCGCGTGACGCGCTCAAACTGGCCGAGGCCTACCCCGGAGCCATCGATCTGCTTGTCACCGATGTAACGATGCCCGGAATGAATGGATTCGAACTCTGGAAACAACTCAAGGCCGTCCGTCCGGCTCTCAGGTGCCTTTTCATGTCCGGCTACTCCGCCGCCGCCATCGCCCAGCACAGCGATCTGGGCGCGACCCTTGATTTACTCCCGAAACCGTTCTCTCGCGAGGCACTCGCCAACAGGGTGCGCGAAGTGTTCGCGCGCCCGTAGCACGTCCCAACTGCCGGTTCGCTGTTGCCGCCGACGCCCCCAGCCGCCCACAATCGCCGCGTCTTCTACCGCCACACCGCGAGGCCCCCAATGCCCTACGACTACAAGCTCCTGCACATCTCGCGCGAAGGCGCTGCCCTCTGGGCGACGATCGACGCGCCGCCGGTGAATGTGATGACGCTGCCGCTCTACCAGGAGTTGATGGCCTTTGCCGCCGAGGTGGCCGCAGACGATTCCGTCCTCGCCGTCGTGCTGCAGAGCGCAGACCCCGACTTCTTCATCGCGCACTTCGATGTCGAGGTGCTGCTGCGTTCGCCGATGGGACGGCCGGCCGAGCGCAGCACGGAACTCAACGCCTTCCACCAGATGTGCCAGGCCTTTCGGACCATGCCGAAGGCGACGATCTGCAAGGTTGCGGGGCGCGTCGGCGGCGGCGGAAGCGAGCTCGCGTCGTCGTGCGATATGCGGTTCGGGCTGCTGGGCAAGACGATCATGAACCAGATGGAGGTGCCGATCGGCATCCTGCCGGGCGGCACGGGCACGCAGCGCCTGCCGCGCATGGTGGGCCGCGGCCGCGCGATGGAGATCATCCTCGGCGGCGTGGACCTGGATGCGGCCACGGCCGAACGCTGGGGCTGGCTGAACCGCGCGTTCGCCACCGCGACTGAGCTGGACAGCTACGTCGATGGGCTCGCGCGGCGGATCGCTTCATTTCCGGCTCCGGCGGTGCGCAACGCGAAGGCAGCCATCAGCTTCGCGGAGCCGGACCCCACGGCTGGCCTGCTGGAGGAGGCTTACCTGTTCCAGGACGTGATGCAGACGCCGGAGTCGCGGCGGAACATGGCACGCTTCATGGAACTCGGCGGACAGACGCGCGAAGGCGAACTGCACGTCGCGGAACTGAGCGGCGAGGCGGCGCGAACCGTCTGAGCGGAAATGCGCAACCGGGTCGGCTAAGCTAGCTGTTCGCGTTGGCCGTACGGCCGCGGACAAAGGAGCAGCACATGGCAGAAGACTGGGCACGACCGGTCGTGTTCTGGGAGATCACGGCGACCGATTCCGCGAAGATGACCGCCTTCTATAAGGAGATGTTCAACTGGCAGATGACCGATGGCCCCGCGCCACGCATCGCGGCAGGCATTGGCGGGCCGTTGCCCGGGCCCGGCGGCAGCATCCGCCCCGGCGCCCACCCCGGCGTGTCGCTCTACGTTCAGGTGCTGAGCCTCGCCGACTCATTGGCGAAGGGCGAACGGCTCGGGGGGAAGACCATCATTCAACCGACCG
>JBGOVF010000369.1:0-3485 GCA_041477975.1 Tepidiformaceae bacterium | reverse complement strand
GGCTGGCTCGATCACCCAGGGCACGATGTGCTCCTTCGTTTCCTCATCGAAATAGGTCAGCGAGTGACCGCTCTCCTTGCCATGGGACGAGAGGTCGAAATCGGTGCGCGCAGCAATTCCTTCGAGTTCGCCCCAGCCCCACGGGAACAGGTATTCGATGTCGGTTGTGCCTGCGCTGTAGTGGGAGAGTTCTTCTTTCGTATGATCGCGGAGGCGGAGGCGTGAGGCATCAATGCCGACGGTTTCGCGATACCAGGCAAGGCGCGTTTCGATCCACTCGCGATGCAGGGCCAGGTACTCGGCCGGGTTGGCACGATCCTTCGGCGGGTAGCAGAAGTACTCCATCTCCATCTGCTCGAATTCGAGCGTGCGGAAGACGAACCTCCCGGGGGTGATCTCGTTGCGGAAGCTGACGCGCGATTGGGCGATGCCGAACGGTAGCTTCCGCCGCATCGAGTTCACGACGCTTTCGAAGTTGACGAAGATGCCCTGGGCCGTTTCCGGCGGCAGGTAAGCGACGGCCGAATCGTCCGCGACGGGGCCGACCTGAGTCTTGAACATCATGTTGAACTGGCGCGGCTCGGTAAGTTCGCCGCCGTCGTTTGGACAGACGAGGTTGCCGGCGGCATCGCGTTTCACGGGGCCGTATTGGCCTTCTTCGATGTGATCTACGCGCCAGCGCTGCTGGCACTTCTTACAGTCGACGAGCGGGTCGGTGAAGTTCGCGACGTGGCCGCTGGCGACCCAGACGCGGGGGTTGGTGATAAGAGCAGCGTCGATGCCGACGACGTCGTCGCGTTCGCGGACCATGGAGCGCCACCAGGCCTCGCGGATGTTGCGCTTGAGTTCGACGCCGAGCGGTCCGTAGTCGTATGTGTTGGCAAAGCCGCCGTAGATTTCGGCGGCGGGAAATACGAAGCCGCGACGCTTGGCGAGCGAAACAATGGTCTCGAGGTCGGGAGATGGCACGAAGTACGGTCCTTGGACGGCGCACGCTCCCGCAGGCGGCGGCTGGCGTGCGCCGGTTATGTGAAAATCCACGATAGCGCAGGGCCCCGCAACGAGCGCGGCAGACGGGGTGTCACCGGCCTATACTCCGGCGGTTCGGCGTGGCCCGGTTCGGCGGGCAGACCTGCGCGGACGGAGATTGCGATGGGAAAACTGGACGGCAAGGTTGCGTTGATTACCGGCGGGGCCCGTGGACAGGGGGCGGCGGAGGCAAAGCTGTTCGCCTCAGAAGGCGCGACGGTTGTGATTACCGATGTGTTGGACGCTGATGGCGCGGCGACTGCGCGGGGCGCTGGCGGGACTTACCTCCACCACGATGTAACGAGCGAGGCGCGCTGGGACGAGGTCGTCCAGGAGATCCTCAAGGCCCACGGGCAGATCGACGTACTGGTAAACAACGCCGGGATCTTCAAGGTGGGCGGCATTGCCAACACGACGCTGGACGACTACATGCGCGTGATCCAGGTGAACCAGGTAGGCGTGTTCCTCGGGATGCGGGCGGTGGTGAAGCCGATGATGGAGCGCGGCTCAGGCGCGATTGTGAACATCTCATCGATCGCTGGGATGGAGAGTTCGCCCGGAGCGGTGGCCTATGGCGCGAGCAAGTGGGCCGTGCGGGGGATGACCAAGAGCGCGGCGAAGGAACTCGGGCGGTACGGGATCCGCGTGAACTCGATCCACCCGGGCATCATCGAGACGCCGATGCTGCACGAAATCCCGGCGTTTGAGAGCGGCAACTCCGAGCGGTTTACGCGGCGGATCCCACTCGGCCGAATCGCGGAGGCGAGCGAGGTAGCGAAGCTGGCGCTCTACCTGAGCTGCGACGACAGCAGCTATTCCTCCGGCGCCGAGTTCATTGTGGACGGTGGAATGACGGCTTGACGGCCGCCTGCGCTCCGAGGCGACTCTGCAGTTCGGCTGCGTCCAGGGGGATCTCGAAGACTTTCTGGCGGGCGGTCGCGCCGGAGACGAGCACGACATCGCGGCCAGGCAAGCCAAGCGCGCCGGCGAGCAGCTTCGCGACCGCTGCGTTGGCGGCGCCATCGGCCGGCGGAGCCGTCACGCGTACGCGCAGCCGGCCTTCGGCGTCGAAGCCATCGATGCCGTCGCGGGAGGCGCGGGGTGTGACGCGGACGGCAAGGCGCATGAGCGTCAGCGTAGCGCGACCTTCGCGACAGGGTTTGTCGCGCCCGAGAGAGATGCTGGGCCGGCGCCAACGGCCAAGCGGGCACGGGAGGCCCAATGTTCGAGACGTCTGAGGAAATGGGTGCTCTCCAAGACCTCCTCGACCGGAGCTTTGCGGGCGCCGGAGGCCACCTTACGGGGATCGTCAATCCCGGGCGGCGGTTGAATGCGAAGCAGGTGGCGAACTACCTGGTTGGCGTGAAGCACGTGTCGTTCGCGACCGCGAGTAGCAAGGGCGATCCGTTCGCCGCTCCGCTGGACGGCTGGTTCCTCCGCGGGCAGTTCGTTGTGAGCACGTCGGCCAGCGCGCTGCGAGTGGCGCACGTCCGCCGCCGCCCGCAGGTGAGCCTCGCTCACGTCGTTGGCGACGATATTGGCATCTGGACGCACGGGCAGGCGCGCATTGCCGCGCCGGACGAGCCGCTCGTGGTGGAATACGACCGCGTGGCAACCGAGACGTACGGGTCCAGCCCGTTCAGCTGGGGAGACATTGTGGTCATGCTTGTGGAGCCGCGGGTGATGTTCGCTTATGCGCAGGATCCGGTGAGATGGCCGGAGTAGAACAAAGACTAGAACATTTGTTTCTGGACGTGTAGGATGCGATTCGACGACAACCGGGTGGTATCATCGGGTGCCGTACACAGTCAGGCTGGCGGGTGAGGCATGGCAGATAACGACCGCGCACGGGCACTTGAATTGGCCCTCGGGCAGATCGAAAAGCAGTTCGGGCGTGGGGCCGTCATTCGCCTCGGCGAAGGCACGCCGGCGGTGACCGAATCCATTTCCACCGGATCGCTGGCGCTGGATATTGCGCTGGGCATCGGCGGGATCCCACGAGGGCGCGTGACCGAGATCTTCGGGCCGGAATCCGCCGGGAAGAGCACCCTGGCGCAGCACATCATGGCTGAGGCGCAGAAGGCGGGTGGCACCGCCGCCTACATCGATGTCGAGCATGCCATGGACCCCGGCTACGCCCGCGACCTTGGCATCCGCCTGGAAGACCTGCTGGTCAGCCAGCCGGACACGGGCGAACAGGCACTCGAAATCTGCGAGGCGCTGGTCCGTTCGAATGCCGTGGATGTCATCGTTGTCGACTCCGTGGCCGCACTCGTGCCGCGCGCTGAGATCGAAGGGGAGATGGGCGACTCTCACCTTGGGCTCCAGGCCCGGCTGATGTCGCAGGCGCTGCGCAAGTTGACGGCCACCATCGCCCGCACCAGCACCGCGGTGATCTTCATCAACCAGCTCCGCGAAAAAATCGGCGTTGTGTTCGGAAACCCGGAAGTGACGCC
>JBGOVF010000132.1:0-6606 GCA_041477975.1 Tepidiformaceae bacterium | reverse complement strand
CGCTCGTTAAACGTGCTTTTTGTTCGAACTTGTGCACGCGCTGTGAAGAACGCGGTTCCTTCCTCTAAATCGCGGTTAAGTGCGATTGACTTCGACCGATCGGTAACCGAATTTACCGGCGGGACAACAGTTAGAGGGAGGCAGATCCTTTTCCTATGACATTGCATAAGTACAGGCTACTGTTCGGAGTTATCGCGCTCTTTGCCATCACGCTGGTGGCCATGGCTTGCGGCGATGATGACGATTCGACCAGCCCAACAGCCGCCAGCGGCAGCCCTGCCGGGGCCGCCCGGCGCGGCGGCGAAATCACCATCCAATACCCCGAGCCAGAATCGTTCGACCCTCACTGGTCGCAGTTCGCCCAGGACATTGGTGTGCAGCGTATGGCCTGGCGCGGGCTCTACAAGCTCGACAAGGACAACAAGCCCCAGCCGGAGATGGCCTCGGCCCTTCCAGTGATCTCCTCTGATGGCAAGACCTACACCATCAAGCTGAAGAGCGGCCTGAAGTGGTCGGATGGCCAGCCGCTCACAGCGAAGGACTTCGCGGCCGGGATCACGCGAACCTGCGACCCGGACAACGCGGGCAACTACAAAGACGCCATCAGCAATGTCGCCGGCTGTGACGCGTACTACGACGCCGCCAAGAAGACGGACGCCGAAAAGGCCGCGCTGCGCAGCGCCGTGGGCGTCAAGGCACTGGATGACACCACGGTCGAGTTCAAGCTTGTGAGCCCGCAACCAACCTTCACGCTTGTGCTCGGTCTCTGGATGACATTCCCGTCGCCGAGCCACATCGTCAAGAACCCCGGCGACCCGTGGCCAACGGTGGACAAGCTCGCCTACAACGGGCCGTACAAGATTCAGAGCTACTCCGCAAAGGATTCCGCCGTCCTCGTGCGAAACGACAACTTCGCCGGTATAGCGGCCAATATCGACAAGATCACGATGAAGTACATCGATAAACTCGACGTTGCCGAGAACGCCTACCGCGCCGACCAGATCCAGATGGCGCGTGCGAACCTCACGAATCTCAACGTCATTAAGGCGGACCCAACCCTTAGCAAGGAATACCTCCAGGTCGGGGGCGTCACCACTCGCGCGGTTCACATGAACCTGACGCACAAGCCCCTTGATAGTTACAAGGTGCGGCTGGCCCTCTCGCAGGCGACCGACCGCGAAACGCTCAACAAGGTCGCTTTCCAGGGCGCATACATCCCGAGCACGACATGGATGCCGCCTTCGGTGGCGGGCGGCGGGATCAAGGAAGACGTATTCGCCAGCAGCGTTGGCTACAACCCGGCGAACGCGAAGAAGAGCCTTGCGGATGCCGGGTTCCCGGATGGCAAAGGCTTCCCGACGCTGGTAATGGTTGTAAACGACACGCCGGACCGCAAGGCCACCGCGGCGTTCCTGAAGGAGACCTGGAATAAGGTCCTCGGCATCACGATCGATGTCCAGGTGGTGGACAGCAAGACGCGCTCGGCCCGCTTCAGCTCCATGGACTACGACTTCTTCCCCGGCGGCTGGACGCAGGACTACCCGGACCCGGAGAACTGGGTGCAGGGACTCTTCAACACCGGCGGGAGCAACAACCACTATGGCGCTTCCGATGCCAACCTGGACGCGTTGCTGAAGAAGGCGCTCTTCAACTCCAACGAGGAGGAACGCCGCAACCAGTACCGCGACATCAACAAGATGCTCAGCGCCGACCCGATGATCGTTGGCCCCGTGCTCTACCAGGAGAGCTTCAACTACCTCATCAAGCCGAAGCTCCACGGCCCACGCGAGCAGGCGAACCCGCTCGACACCTACCTGGCGGGGGACTGGAACATCGAATCCTGGTACCTGGACAAGTAAGCGCCCATGCACTCGGGGGAGCGGCGAACCGCCGCTCCCCCGTTTCGCGTTGCCCGCAGTGGCAACGGGAGTTCGAAGATGACCGCGTACGTCCTCCGCCGCCTCCTCGTCATGGCGCCGCTGCTCTGGGCGTTCGCTACCGTCACTTTCTTCCTGATGCACGCGGTGCCGGGCGGGCCGTTCGACCAGGAAAAGCCGCTCTCGCCCACGACGATCGAGGCCCTGAAACACAAGTACGCCCTCGATGGCTCGCTCGGGCACCAGTACGTGACGTTCATCGGCCACCTGGCGAAGGGCGACCTTGGAACGTCGTTCCGACAGGATCGCCCGGTGAGCGCCGTCATTGCCGATGGGTTTCCGACAACCCTCCAGCTCGGCTTCTGCGCGTTTGCTTTCGCCCTGGTACTTGGCTTTTCGCTGGGCGTGCTTTCGGGCGTCAAGCAGAATGGGTTGCTGGACTACCTTGGGGTGTTCGTGGCCACGGCCGGCGCGGCGGTGCCGAACTTCGTCCTGGCCGTCTTCCTGGTTCTCACGTTTGCCCTGCGCCTCAAATGGTTCGATGTGATCGGCTGGGAGTTCGGCAACCCGCGTCAGATGGTGCTGCCGATCGTCGCGCTGGGGCTCTACCCGGCGGCGTTCATCGCACGCATCACGCGCGCATCCATGCTCGAAGTGTTGCGGCAGGACTACATCCGCACCGCTCGCGCCAAGGGCCTCATGGAGTTTCGCGTGGTTGTCCGCCACGCGATCCGGAACGCGCTCGTGCCAGTGCTGACGGTGCTGGGGCCGATCCTTGCCGGGCTCATCACGGGCTCGTTCATCATCGAACAGTACTTCGCCATTCCCGGCGTTGGGCGCTCGTTCGTGGAAGCGGTGGCTAACCGCGACTACGGGATCATCATGGGGATGACGCTCCTGTACGCGGTCCTGATTGCGTTCATGAACCTCGCTGTTGATGTTGGCTACGGCATCGCCAACCCGCGGATTCGTTACTGATGGCCCTCTCGAACGACGCCGCAGTCCTGGAATCGGCGGGCTTCCAGTTCCAGACAAAGCAGCAAGGCCTCTGGTCTATGGCGTTCCAGCGCCTGCGCAAGAACCGCCTTTCGGTGGTCGCTGCCGCGGTGCTCGGAGCGGTGCTCGTGATGGCCACCCTTACGGGCGCCGTCCCGGCCCTGGAGCGCTACCGGCCATCCGAACAGCAGTACACGTCGCTCCTCGCGGGGCCCAGTTCAGGCCACTGGTTCGGCACCGACAACCTTGGCCGCGATGGCTGGGCGCGGGTTTGGGAGGGCACGCGCATCTCGTTGAAGATCGGCATCGGCACGCAGATCGTGGTGCTCTGCATCGGCATTTCGGTGGGGGCCGGGGCCGCCCTGGGCGGCAAGTGGAGCGACAACATTCTCATGCGCTTCACCGACCTCATGTACGCCTTCCCGGATCTGCTCGCGATCATCATCATGCGGGCCGTGCTCTCGCAACGGGATTGGCCGATCCTGGGCAGCGGCGCCCCACAGATCCCGGGCTTTCCCGGGATCCTGCTGCAGGTCATCCTCGCGATCGCGCTTGTCGGCTGGGTCACGCTCGCTCGCCTCGTGCGGGGCCAGATGCTCGCCCTGAAGGACGCCGAGTACGTGCTGGCCGCGCAATCGATGGGCGCCTCCACGCGGCGCATCGTGTTCTCGCACATGCTGCCGAACACGCTGGGGCCGGTGATTGTCGCCGTGACGTTCGGCATCCCGGCGGCGATCTTCGCCGAGGCGTTCCTGGGCTTCATCGGCTTCGGGTTGCCGCCGCCCACGGCCAGCCTCGGCACGCTGGTGGCCGAAGGATACGTCTTTGTGCGCGTGCAACAGTGGATGATCCTCATTCCCTCCGCCGCCATCGCCGTGTTGATGCTCTGCTTCACGTTCCTCGGCGACGGCCTGCGCGACGCGCTGGACCCGCGCACGCGCCGCTAGCAGACAGCCGCCGCCGAGACCGGCACGGCGACGCGAACGCGCGTCCCCTTGCCCGGCGCACTCTCGAAGTCGAGAGTGCCGCCCACGCCGATCGCCCGCTCGCGCATGGAGCGCGCCCAGGGTGACCGGGCAAGTCGCCGCCGGGGTCGAAACCGAGGCCGTCGTCGCGGATCTCCAGGTCGAGCGCATCGCGGTCGGTGGTGAGCCGCACCGAGACGTTGTTCGTGCGGGCGTGCTTCACCGTGTTGTGCAGTGATTCCTGCGCGATGCGGTAGACGGCCTCCTTGACTGCCAGCGGGACCGCCGGTTCCTCCTTCGGGAGGTGCACCGTGGTGGTCATGCCGTAGCGCGCCTGCGTGGCCGCCGCCTGGCGAGTGATCGCCGCGACTAGCCCTTCGCTCTGCAGCGATTCTGGACGCAGCTCGAAGATCGGCGCCCGCATCTCCGTGAGTCGCGCTTCGGCCAGGGTCCGCACATAGTCGAGCGGCTCCGCTATGTGCGCGGCGGCCTTCGTCACCGGCGACACCGTCGACCATTCGCTCACGGCCGATACGTACAAGCTCTTTGGCCGTTCCGACCTGGACATCTCGTGGTACGGCCAACGGCACTTCGACCGGCGCGAACGAACTGCTCGTCAGCCAGCGCGGTGCGAAGGACCTCGGCGCCAAGACCGGTAATACGATCACCCTCTTCGCCGACGAAACCGGGTACGACTTCCGCGTTGCCGGCATCGTGAACGACGAGCTCGCCTCGGGTGTGCTTGGGGATGAGCTACTCGACGGTCCCGGGCGGCGTGGTGCTGCCCCTGGCCGCCATGCAGCAGCTCTACGGGTACGAACACCACGTTGTCGGCGGGGCCATCCTCGCCCGCAACCTCCTCACCTCCGACTCCTTTAAGGACGGGTCAGCGATAAAGTTCGCGATGCCCTGGCCGGAAGTCATCGCAATCGTCTCGATCGCCTTCGTCTTTTCCCTCCTGATGACGTGGTGGCCGAGCCGGGGCGCCTCGCGGGTGCCTGTGGCGGAAGCGCTCCGCTACGAGTAGCCGCCAAGGGGCGAACGTCCCCACGGGGCCGGCAGCAACGCCGGCCCCTGTTTCGCGTGCATCTGAGCAGCCACTCTCCGATAGTTGCATCGTCGAAACGAGGAGGAGCGATGACCGCCGCGATCTCCGTCCGCGGGATCCGCAAGAGCTATGGCGGGTTCGAAGCGCTGCGCGGCATCGACCTCGAGATCGCGCCGGGCGAGGTGTTCGCGCTCCTCGGGCCCAATGGCGCTGGGAAGACCACGCTGGTCGAAATCCTCGAGGGCTTCCGCATTCGCAGCGCGGGGGAGGCCAGTGTGCTTGGCCGAGACCCGGCCCATGGTGACGCCAGCTGGCGGGCGCGCATCGGCGTCGTCCTCCAGGCCGCCGGGCTGTTCGAACTGTTGACGGTGGAGGAGGCGGTCTCGCACTTCGCGAGCTTCTACCCCGCCCCGCTCGAACCGGCGCGCGTCATCGAAATGGTTGGCCTGACGGACAAGAGCAAGGCTCGCTGCCTCAGCCTCTCGGGCGGCCAGAAGCGCCGTGTCGACCTCGCGCTTGGCATCGTCGGCGACCCTGAGCTGATCTTCCTCGACGAGCCGACGACGGGCCTCGACCCGCAGGGGCGCCGCCAGCTCTGGGAAGTAGTGCGTGAATTCTCGGGCCTGGGGAAGACGGTCCTCCTCACGACGCATTACCTGGAAGAGGCCGAGCAGCTCGCGAATCGCGTGGGCGTCATCATCCGTGGCCAGCTCGCCGCGCTCGGCCCACCGATGGAGATCGGCGGGCGCGAACGCGCGTTGGCTCGCGTTACGTTCGCGCTCAGCGGGCGCCTCGCGAATGCCGCCCTCCCCGGGGGACTGACTGCTGTGCCCGGCGCCGACGGCCACGTTACCGTGACGACGGCCACGCCGACGGCCGTCGTGGCCGACCTTCGCCAATGGGCGGCGGCGCTAGGCGAACCTGAGTTGCCGGGCCTGGCGGTCAGCCGGCCGACGCTGGAGGATGTGTACCTGGCGATGGTGGCGGAATCGGACGCGGGCCAGGCAGGAGGCGACCTGTGACCAGTAGCCCCGCCGTCTTCAGGCCGAACGACCCCATGCGGCTCGTGCGACTTTCGTGGGCGCGGACCTCCGTGGAGCTCAAATCCTTCTACCGTTCGCCGATGCAGGTCTTCTTCACATTCCTGCTTCCGGTTCTCTTCGTCGTGATTTTCTCGACGATCTTCAGCGGCGACATCGACGGGCCGCCCGGGACGGAGCCGGTGCCGTTCGCGCTCTACTTCATCCCCGGAATGATCGCGGCCGGCGTGATGAGCACCACTTTCGCGAGCCTCGCGCTGACCATCTCCATGGAACAACATGACGGCCAGGTGCGGCGGCTGGCGGCGACGCCGCTGCCGCCGGGGGTCTACTTCGCGGGCAAGCTTGGACTCGCGACCATCACGTCGGCCGCCGAAGTGGTGCTGATCCTGGCGATCGGCGTGGCCTTCTACGGCATCTCGCTGCCCACCGAGCCGAGCCACTGGCTCGCGTTCGCCGGCATCTTTGTGATGGGCGTGTCCACCTGCTCCCTGCTGGGGATCGCGTACACGCGCGTCATCAGCAGTGCGAACTCGGCCCCGGCGATCATCCAGCCGCCCTACCTGATTCTCCAGTTCATCTCCGGCGTGTTCATTCGCTATAGCCAGATCCCCTCCTGGCTCCAGACCGTTGCCTCCATTTTCCCGCTGAAGTGGATGACGCAGGGCTTCCGCTACGTT
>JBGOVF010000148.1:0-6270 GCA_041477975.1 Tepidiformaceae bacterium | reverse complement strand
GCCTGTGCCCGCGCCCATCTCGGCGCGCATCCAGGCCGTGGTCGGCCAGATTGGCACCGGCAACTTCATTGCTGAATTCGCGACCGATTACCAGGACGGAATGCTCCAGAACACCGGCAACGAACTGGACCTCGCCCTCGGGCGCGGCTTCTTCCAGGTGGAAGCGCCCGATGGCGAGGTTTTCCTCACCCGCGATGGCCGCTTTGGCCGCGACGCGAACGGGGATCTCGTGAATAGCCAGGGCTACTACGTGCTCAACGACCAGCGCGGCCACATCAACCTCCCGACAGACCACGTCGGCGTGAGCAGCGACGGGACGATCGAGACGAACGGCCAGCCAATCGACAAGGTCGGCATCTTCGATTACTCCCCGGTCCAGCTCAGCCGCGCGGGAGAGGCCTACTTCACCGCCGGCGAGCCGGGGGTCCAGGTTGATGGGGCGCTCCGCCAGGGCTTCATCGAAGGCTCCAACACGTCGCTCGTGGAAGAGATGACAACCCTGCTGGCGGTGCAGCGCACCTACCAGGCGAACCAGACCATCCTTTCGACTCTGGACGGCACCCTCAACCAGGCGGCCAGCCAGCTCGGGACATTCGGGGTATAGGCAGATGACGACAATCCTTGGGGCTGCCGCCAGCGGCATGGTCCACAACCAGAACGTCCTCGATACGGTGGGCCACAACCTCGCCAACGCGAATACGTACGCCTTCAAGAAGATGCGCTCGCTGGCCGAAGGCCGCCCCGACCCAACAGCGGCGCCGGAAGGCGGCCGCCTGGGCGTCGCCCAGAGCACGGACGACATCATCTTCTCGCAGGCCGCCACGCAGATCACCGGCAACCCGCTCCACTTCGCCATCGAAGACGACACGTTCTTCAAGGTGCAGGACTTCGACGGCGGCACCGTCTACACCCGCTTTGGCGAACTCACCCCCGATGAGGCCGGCAACATTACTGCCTTCCGTGGGCGCCTGCTCGACCCGCCGATCAAACTCGAAGACGGCATGACCCAGCCGGCCATCGACCAGGGCGGTGTGGTCAGTGCGCTCGATGGCGCCGGCCAGCGCGTGCCCGTTGGCCAGGTGGATGTCTTCCGCTTCGTGAACCCACAGGGCCTGGAGCTCCTGGGCGACGGCCTCTACCGCGAGTCCGCCAACAGCGGCCAAATTACTCAGGGCGCGCCGGCAAGCGAGGGTTTCGCCGCATTGCGGCCGGGGGCGCTGGAAGGCTCCAATGTCGACGTGGCTGAAGAGTTCACGAACATGATCATCGCCCAGCGCGCCTACCAGGCGTGCGCCAAAACCTTCAGCGTCGGGGACGAAATGCTCGCCCTCGCCACCGACCTCACCCGCTAGGAGCCCGCGCCATGACACGCATCGACGGCCTCAACCCGCTCTCCACGAGCCGCACCATGAACGGCGCCGCCGCTTCCGGCATCGAAGGCGGCGATTCTGACCGCGCCGATGGCGCAGGCAAAGCCAGCGGCCGCCAGGACGTGCTCGCGCTCTCGAACCGCGGCCGCATCGTGGCGGAAGCTGCCGCCGCCGTCGTTGGCTCACGTGACGTCCGCGCCGAGAAAGTGCTGGCCCTCAAGGCTGCCATCGCCGATGGCTCCTACACCTCCAACGCCCGCGACATCGCCGAGCGGTTGTTCGCCAACGGCTTCGGGCAGGGCTAGGCCGAACGTGAGCGACCGCACCTCAATCCTCGAAAGTGTGCTCGACCTGCTCTTGCGGGAGGAGGAAGGACTCTCCCGCCTGATCGCCTTCGCCGTCGAAGAACAGCGGGCGCTCGTCTCCTCGGACTTCGAGGCCATCGACCGCGTCAGCGCGGCGATGCAGACCGAAGCGGAAGCCATGGAACGGCTCGAGCGCGACCGCGGCGCGATGCTCGAAGCGCTCGGCCAGCCCGAAGCCACGCTCGAGGCGCTCCTACCCGAAGCCATCGCAGCTGGCCTCCCTGCGTTCACCGAAGTGCGACTCCGGATGGCCGCCCGCGCTGTCGAACTTCAGGAAGCGCAGGAGCGCAATGCGCGCCTGCTCCTGGGAGCCGTCAAGCTCCAGGAGCGCTGGATGAACATGCTGGGCGGGCTCACCTCTTCCACCTACGGCGCCGCGGGTAAGCAACAGTTGCGCCCGGGCCGCGGGATCGTCTCGCGCAGCGCCTAGCGCACAGGAGCAGCTGATGGGCCTCTCTCTCGGACTCGACATTGCGGTCAAAGCGCTCCGCGCCCATCAGCTCGCGGTCGACGTTGCCTCCCACAACATCGCCAACGTGCAGTCGCCGGGCTTCTCGCGCCAGCGTGTCTTGCTGCGGCCTATCGGCATGGATGGCAGCGACCACTTCAGCCGCGACGCCCTCCTCGGCCGCACGGGCTTCGGCGTCGATGCCAGCGACGTGAACCGCGTCCGCGACCTCTTCCTCGATTTCCAGGCCCGCCAGACCATGTCCTCGCGGGGCGAATACGGAAGCTTCTCGCAGCCGCTTTCCCAGGCGGAGGTGGTCTTCAACGACCCTTCCGACGACGGTATTTCGAACCTGCTCGGCAAGTTCTGGGCTGCCTGGCACGATGTCGTGAACGACCCGGAATCCTCGGCCGCGCGCACCTCCCTGGTCCATGCCACCACCACGCTCACTTCGCGCCTCCAGACGGCGAACGCCGAGCTGACGCAGCAGCGCGCCGACCTGAACTTCCAGGTTGGTTCCATTGCCGACCAGATAAACGGGAAGGCTGAAGAACTCGCCCGACTGAACCTTCAGGTGAAGCAGGTGGAACTCAGCGGCGACAAGGCAAACGACCTTCGCGACCGCCGCGATCTCTTGCTCGACGACCTCTCCAAGCTGGGCGATATCCACTACGTCGAACAACCCGACACCTCGGTCTCCGTCTACCTGGGCAGCCACGAACTCGTGGTCGGCACGGCCGCGCGCACCGTGAACCAGGTCCAGGACCCCGCCCAGCCCGGCATGACGAAGCTCGTCTACGCGCTCGACGGCGACGACGTCTCGGTCAGCTCCGGCCAGCTCAAGGGCGTCCTCGATGCTCGCGATGTCGCTCTGCCGGACCTGCTCGCCAAGCTGAATACGTTCGCGAGCGGCCTTATCGGCTCCATTAACACCATCCACCAGGCCGGCTTCGGGCTCGACAACAGCACCGGGCTCCAGTTCCTCACCGGCACCGATGCTTCGACCATCGCACTCAACTCCGTCCTCGCGGGCAGCCCGCAGAGCATCGCCGCGGCCTCTGGCGCGAACAAGGCCGGCGACGGCTCCATCGCCCTCGCCATCGCGAACCTGCAGATCGCCCCAACGATGATCGCCGGCGCCGCCGCGGCCAACCTCGTCGTCAACGAATCGCTCAGCGCCGGCAACACGGCCACTGGCCTGAGCATCTCGCCAACGCTGCAACCCGGTAGTTACTTCATCACCAGCCCGGCCCCCGGTACGCTCGAGCTGCGCTACGGCTCCGCGGCGGGCGCCGTCGTCGGGACGGCCACCCTCGCACCCATCGGTCCCGGCTCCGGCGCCATCACGTTTGTCAACGGCGCCACTACCGTTGCCACCATCAACGTCGCCGCTGGCGGCCTCTACACCGCTGCGCAGCAGGAAGCGGACCTCACGGCCGCTGGCAACAACGTCATCTCAGTCCAGGCCGCCCCCGGCGCCTACTACGACAACATCGTCAGCGTGCTCGGCGCCGATGTGAACCGCGCCAGGGGCCTCGCCGAATCCAGCGGCATGCTCAACGACCACCTGGAGAACATGCGCCAGGCCGTTTCCGGCGTGAACCTGGACGAAGAGGTCACGAACCTCAACGCCAGCCAGAAGGCCTACCAGGCCGCCGCCCGCGTCATTACGACCATCGACGAAATGCTGGACACACTCATCAATCGCACCGGCGTGGTAGGACGCTAATGCCATGCGTTTGAGCGAACAGTCCCGCCTCAACAGCCAGATCAGCTACCTCAGCCAGGCGACGGAGCGGATGGACACGATCCAGCGCCAGCTTTCGACCAACAAGAAGATCCAACGCGCCAGCGACGACCCCTCCGGCACCGCCCAGTCTCTGCGCTACCGCGAGGACATCGCCTTCGAGGCGCAGATGCGCCGCAACGTCGAAAACGGCACCGCCTTTCTGAACGTCACCGAATCCGCCCTCAGCGGCGCCACCGATCTGCTCCAGCGTGCCCGCGAACTCACCGTGCAGGCTTCGAACGGCACCCTCGGCGCGCAGGAAAAGGCCGGCGTCGGCACCGAAATCGACCAGATCCTTCAGCAGATGGCCCAGATCGGGAACACGAAATTCGGCGACGCCTACATATTCTCTGGCCACCAGACCCAGCAGCCCGCGTACGTCGTCACCGGCCAGCCGCCCACCGTCATCAACTACCAGGGCGATACCGGCCAGCGCGTCCGCCGCATTTCGCAGCAGGACACCGTCTCCTCGAATGTCATCGGCTCCGATGCTTTCGGCAACATCATGAACCAGCTCATCTCGCTTCGGGACAACCTCAAGAACGGCGCGCCCGCCACGACCATCAACCCCAGCCTCGCCGATATCGATACCGCCCTCAACAACGTGCTCAACGTCCGCGCCGATGTGGGCGCCCGCCTCAATCGCTTCGAGGCCACCAGCTCCCGCTCCGCCGACAAGGACATCAACCTCCAGGAAATGCGCGCCGGCATCGAGGACATTGACCTCGCGGAGACCATCGTCAGCATGACCGCCCAGCAGAACGCCCTCCAGGCCGCGCTCGGCGCCATCGGCCGCACGTCCAACATGTCGCTCCTCAACTTCTTGCGATAGTCACGCGCCTCGGCCACGGCCCGTCTTTCGGCAGATCCCGGAAGCAGGGGACACGGACCGCGACAGGACCGTCGCCGACCGTTTACGAACCCTCCACCGCCCCCCCGTGGTCTCCGGCGGCGGCCCGTCGTCTTCATAGGTGAGCCGCCTGGCGGGCAGCAACGACCGTCCGCCGGCAAGGAGAATCCGAATGAAGCTGAAGTTGATCTCCGCGATATCCGCCGCCGCCCTGGCACTCGTTGTGGGTGCAACCGCATTCGCCACGCCCAACCAGGACAAGAAGGAATACGTTTGCCACTTCACCGGCAGCGAGACGAACCCCTTCGTCGTCATCAACGTGGGCAATGCCGCGGTCCCGGCCCACCTTGCCAACCACCAGCCGACCGTCCACCAGGGCCAGGACCTGAGTTCGAACGAACCGCCGGTCGACTGCACGGGCGAACCCCCGCCGGGCGAGTAACAGGGCTCGCGGCCGGGTGGGTGCCGCCGCGTCCACCCGGCGTCGTTCGGTCGCCCGGGACCGGGCTCCTGGCACGGGGCACCTGAGCCGCTCACTGCACCGCATCCGCCCCGCCCTGTACCCTTCGCCGCATGACCTCCGACACTCCGGCACTCCCTCACTCCGAGACCACCGTCGGCGCCTTCAACCGCATCCTCGAACCCGATTCGCAGTGGATGGTCGGCGCCTTCGCCCTGCCCGATGGCACCACCTGGCAGTACCGCGAACCCGGCGCCGTGGTGCTCGTGCGCAACGGCTGGCTGCAGGTCGCGGCCGTGCCCTACACCCGCGGCAACGACCGCGTCCAGATCCTCGATAACGCCAAGCACATGTACTTCAGCAAGGAGCGCTTCGCCGTCCCGCCGGGCGGGCGCATCACCTTCGAAATCCAGATTGCCGCCCGCACCGTCGGCACCCAGCCCGGCTACCTCTACGATGGCTACGTCTCCTGGAACCTGCTCGACCTCACCACGGGCTGGGCGCTCGACTTCTTCACCAGCGGCGACACCGTCTCCACCGTCTACGGCCGCCTGCCCTTCCCCGGCACCGCCGTGCCCGATACCGGCGAGGCCCGCGCCTTCTGCATCTTTAACGAACTGAAGGACCTGCCCAGCACCCAGGGCCAGGTCCACGCCTATCGCATCACCTACGACCAGGCCGCCGATACCGTCGAGTTCGAAGCCGACGGCCGCGTGGTGGACCGCTACGAAAACGTCCCCGACAAGATCGCCGGTTTCACCGCCGCCCTCGGCCTCATGTCCGAAATCGACATCGCCGACGGCAAGTCCGTCAGCTGCCACGGCCAGGGCGTAATCGGCCGTTGGAGCCCGATGCGCGTGGTGACGGAGGGGTAGCGACCGAAGAGCGAAGAGCGACGGTAGCCGCGGCCCATCGGCCGCATGATTCGGGAGATTGGGACGCGTTAGCGACGACTCGCGGCATCCCGCCCTCACCCCCGGCCCCTCTC
>JBGOVF010000479.1:0-2866 GCA_041477975.1 Tepidiformaceae bacterium | reverse complement strand
CGGCCGCATCGCCGCCTGCACCGCCGCCGGCGTCCAGCCGGGCCTCGCGGCCATCCTCGTCGGCGATAACCCCGCGTCCGTCAGTTACGTCAGATCTAAGGCGAAGACCTGCGCCGAAATCGGCATCTTCTCCGAGACGTTCCACCTCCCGAAAGAAACGTCCCAGCCCGACCTCCTCGCGCTCGTCGCCCGCCTCAACGCCGACGCCCGCTTCCACGCCATCCTCCCCCAGCTTCCTGTGCCGCCGCAGGTCGACGAACGCGCATACATCGATGCGGTTGACCCGGCGAAGGACGCCGACGGTCTCCATCCCGTGAACCTCGGCCGCCTCCTCCGCGGTGAAACCACCGGTCCCATCCCTTGCACGCCCAACGGCGTCGTGGAACTGATGGCCCGTTCCGGCATCGACCCTGGCGGCAAGCACGTCGTCGTTGTCGGCCGTTCGACACTCGTTGGCCGGCCCCTTGCCATCCTCCTCTCGAACAAAGCGAAGGGCGCCAACGCCACCGTCACCATCTGCCACACCGGCACGCCTGACCTCGCCCGCTTCACCCGCGACGCCGACATCGTCGTCCTCGCCGCCGGCCACCCGAAGACGCTCACCGGCGACATGATCCGGCCGGGCGCCGTCGTCATCGATGTCGGTACGAACCGCATTGTAGATCCTTCCCGCCCCAGCGGCTTTCGCCTCGTCGGTGACGCCGACCTCAGTGTCCGCCGGGTCGCCTCAGCCGTGACGCCTTACACCGGCGGAGTCGGCCCCATGACCATCGCCATGCTCCTCGTAAACACCGTCCGCGCCGCCGAACGCGTGGCTGCCATTGCCTGAGATGCCGCCGGAGTTCTCCCGCCGCGAAGCGCCAGCCACACGCGTTCCGGCCCGACCGGCGCCCGGGACGCACATCCTCATCCTTGGCCAGAGCAACACTGCGGGGACCCAGCTCGCGAACGCCGATCGCCCTTGGCCCAGGCTGCTGGAAGCGGCGCTTCCGGCCCTGGCGGGATCTCCCGTGACGATCACGATGCGCCCCTTCTATGCACACGCGCCGGGCGCGGACGTCTACCTGGAGCGTGAACTCGCTCGTCACGAGCCGGACATCATTCTGATGACGCTCACGCCGTTTGCCTTCCTGACGCCCGTTGTGGGGCCGGGCGTGCGGCGGCGGTTCGGGGACAGAGCTGGCGACGCCTACCAGTGGCTCGAATCCCATTTCGACGCCGCTACCCGCCATCGCGGCCGGGGGGCCTTGCGGGCGAACCGCGTCGCGCGCCGAATCATGCACCTCGCTCTCGGAGCCGCCCCCGTGTCGTCGTACGAGGATGTGTTGGCCGGCACAGCGAACGCATTGCAGCGGCTGGCTCGCGAGGAGGATGTCCAGGTGGTCGCCTTCCAGGGCTTCGTCCAGAGCGCGAAGGGCCGCGGTAAAGGAGCCCGCAGGCGAGCCTCGCTGCTCGCCCGCTTCCTGACCGAAACTCGCGATGTCGCCGAACGCCTCCGCATCCTTTACCTCTGCACCCAGGGGAGCGTCGGGGCATCGGGCGAGGCGCTCTTCCTTCCCGACGACACACATGTGACGGCCGCTGGCCATCGCGCCGTGGCCGAGGTCATCCTCGCCGCCTTCCGCGACGGACGTCTCCAGCTACCGCCGTCAGCCATCTGATCGGCTCAGTCCCGGCGCGCGGTGTGCCGAGCAACACCCACGTCTGCCGCTGCAAGATTTTGGCGGCGTGTACCCGGCGGTGCGAGATCATCCGGCGCACAACCTTCCGCACGGTCCATTCCTCCGCGAGCTGTTTTCCCGGCCGCAACGGCCGGAAAACGCAGGCGAGGTCGCCGCCGGACAGCGAAAGCAACACTGCGCGTGTAACCGCCGCCTCGCTCTCCACGCCTCCGACCGCCTCGAAGATTCTCGCCAGCCACGCCTTGTGTTCGGCGATGCTCAGCGCGAGCTTCGGCCCAATGGCCTCAACTAAGGTGCGAGCACCAAAAGTCCCTCTATCCGGTCGAAGTGCCGCCCGTTCCTCGTTATCAGCGGCACACCTTCAGCCAACGCCGTCCCTGCGATGAGAAGATCCGGCACGGCGAGTTTCTGCCCGATGGCCGCCAATGCCGCGCCACGCTCCGCGGCGAGGCGCGCGGCATCCGCGCTCAACCCCACCTCCCGTATCCGGCTCAGGAACCCCTCGACTTCCTGGCGCTTCCTGCCGACCGGGGCCCCAAACACGAGTTCGTACACCGTGACGGCTGAGACAGCGAGCGTCTGGGCCCTCAGATCCTCAAGAAACGGCCCCGGCGTGGTCAGCCGTCCGTTGAGGAAGTCGATGACGCAATCGGTGTCGCAAAGCACTAACGCCAGTGCTTTCGGGACTCGGCTATCCTGCCGCGCACCTCTTCGGCGTCTGCATCGCTCCATGTGCCAGCAAGCGCCAGCAGGTTGGCCATTCGCTCGTCACCGGCTACTGCTCCGGAGTCGGAAAGGTACCGTTCCAGCGCTTCATCGATCAGTCGTGAGTAACCCTTCTCCCCCCGGCGCGCCGCCATTTCGCGCAGTCTTCGGAGCTTCGTTTCATCAATCTCGATCGTCGTCCGCATTCCTCGATCATGCATGCATGCACATGCATGTCAAGCTCGCATAGTCTTGCCGGATGTGCGACCATCGCCCTTATGCACGAACTCCTCTCCCGCGCCAACGCGCTCCTCGCCCGCATCTCCGACATCCTGGTGCGACTTTGACCTCGCCCACGATGAAGAGCGCATAACCGACCTCGAAGAACAGTCCTCGGCCCCCGCTTTCTGGGATGACGCTCAATCCGCCCGCGCCACCATGCAGCAGATCTCAACCCTCCGCGCGCGCGCCGAAACCTG
>JBGOVF010000315.1:0-3793 GCA_041477975.1 Tepidiformaceae bacterium | reverse complement strand
TGGGCTCGCCAAGTTCCCACACGGCGCCCGACGGGGAGGTCAGGACGACGCGCACTGGATTAACGTTGGGGGGCAGGCCGCGGTTTGCATAGCTGAACGGCCTGGTCCGGACGCCCAGGAAGGCGACGTGGCGCAGCCGATCCGTGTCTGGCCGGTGACCCGCGACGACGTCAACGACATCCAGCCCGTGCGACCAGGTCTCCATCAGGCGTGCCGTGACGAACGAAACGCCGCTCATGGGCGGGCCATACCAGGGGAGGCGCGCCTTTGGGTCGACCATCAGCGCGGCCCGAATGAGGCCCGAGCTGGCGCTTCGCCACCAGGCCAACACCTCCGCCGGCGTCATCGCGCGGCCCTTTGCGAGGTACCGTTCCTCCTGAGGCGAACCTTCGGCCAGGCTCCGCTTCACCTCATCCTGAAACGCCTCGGGGTCTTCGATGGCGCGCGTAGCCGCTTCGTCGAAAAAGGCGAGATGGACGACCTGGTCGCGCGCCAGCCAGCCTGGCGCGTGGCTTGGCAGGTCCCACTGAGCGGGAGCCATTCTCTCGAGCACACGCTCGAGCGCGCGTTGCTCGTCTTTGAGGTCGGTGACAATCTCTTCGAGCTGGGAGCTCATGGTGCTTCTTCCCCTTCCCGTTCGATGACCAGCAGCAGTTGGCCAGCCTCCACCTGTCCGCCCACGTGTGCCCGAACCTCCCGCACGGTGCCGTCCGCGGCGGCGAGGATCCGGTGCTCCATCTTCATCGCCTCGAGGATGATGACGAGCTGGCCGTTGGTCACGCGGTCGCCGGGCTTGACGTGGATAGCCACGATCTTGCCGGGCATCGGCGCTGTGTGGCCGCCTGCAATCGCCTCGATTTCGGCCTCGGGGAAGCGCGGGATTTCGACCAGGTGCACTTCGCCCACGGCGCCCTGAACCCAGGCGTCGCGGCCAAGCCGCACGACCGTTACGAGTTCGCGAACGCCGTCGAGTTCGATCGTGGCCCGGTCGCCTTCCAATGCGAGCAGCTGACCGCTGCCACGGTGTTCACCCGCTTCGAATGCGAAGGTGCCGTCGCGCTGGCGAAGGTACCGAATCGGCACTTCGTTGCCATCATGGCGGAAGCAAAGCTCCTGCATCTGCGAGGCGTTGTTGCGCCAGCCGCTCGGGATTTCTCGCAACGACTTCGCGGCAGCACGATTCCGGGCCTGCTCGACCAGGGCCGTGGCGACGAGCGCCGTGCGAAGAGCTTCGACGGACACCGCTCTGGTTCGGGCCGGCTGGTGCACCTCGATGAAGCGGGTCGTCGTGTCGCCTTCGAGGAACGGCGTGCCGCGAAGCACATTGACCAGGAAGTCTCGGTTCGTCGTCACGCCATGAATGCGCATCCGTTCAAGCGCGCTTGCCAGCTTGAGCGCCGCCTCCGTGCGCGTGGGGGCGTGCGCGATGACCTTTGCCAACATCGGATCGAAATGAATCGAGACGTCCGACCCGGTCTTCACCCCGCTGTCGACGCGCACCGGCACCGCCAGGTCGGGTTCGAAGCGGACGAGTCGGCCGGTTGCCGGGAGGAAGTCCTGGGCCGGATCCTCGGCGTAGAGGCGTGCTTCGATGGCGTGACCCTGGATGCGGAGCGTATCGCTGCCGAACGAGAGGGGCTTCCCCTCCGCGACCCGGATCTGTTCGCGAACGAGGTCGAGCCCGGTGATCGCCTCCGTCACCGGGTGCTCAACCTGGAGCCGCGTATTCACCTCGAGGAAGTAGAACTGTCCGTCGCTGGCGAGCATGAACTCGACGGTGCCCGCGTTGTCGTAGCCAATCGCCTGGCCGGCCGCGACGGCTGTGGCGCCCAGGCGCGCCCGCAGATCGGGATCGACCGCTGACGAAGGCGCTTCCTCGATGATCTTCTGGTGGCGGCGCTGGATGGAGCATTCGCGCTCGAAGCAGTGCGCCACATTTCCGTGGTGGTCCCCGAAGATCTGGACTTCGACGTGGCGTGCCGCTTCCAGGTAGCGCTCCAGGAAGACGGTGTCGTTGCCGAACGCGCTTGCCGCCTCGCGCCGGGCGGCCGCGATAGCCTCCGCCAGCTCCGGTTCGCCAGGAACGATGCGCATGCCCCTGCCGCCTCCGCCTCGCGCGGCTTTCACAAGCAGCGGGTAGCCGACTTCTTGCGCGCGTTTCGCCAGTTGAGCGTGGTCCCCGCCGAACACCTCGATGCCTGGCAGCGTCGGTACACCGGCGGCGACCATCCGTTTCTTCGCCTCCAGTTTGTCGCCCATCGCCGCGATGGCATCGGGTTTCGGCCCAACCCACGTCAGGCCCGCGTCGATGACCATCCGCGCGAAGGCCGCGTTCTCGGACAGGAATCCGTATCCCGGGTGAATCGCGTCGCAGTTCGTGCGTTTCGCCGCTTGGATCAGCTTGTCGATGCTGAGGTACGTTTCAGTGCTGGCGTTTCCGCGCAGGGCGACAGCGAGGTCGGCGTCGCGGACGAACGGCGCGTCGGCGTCGGGGTCGGCGTAGACGGCCACGGTCCCGATTCCCATGTCGCGGCACGTGCGCATGATGCGGCAAGCGATTTCGCCGCGGTTCGCGATCAGCAATCTCGTTACGCGTGACATTCGGCGTTACATCCGGAAGACGCCGTAACCCACGGCGCCCTTGATTTCGTTCGAATGCACGGCCGAGAGCGCGATGCCCAGCACGGTCCGCGTGTCGCGAGGGTCGATGACAGCGTCGTCCGCGACCCTTCCGGTGGCGTAGATCGCGAGTGACTCCTTTTCGGCGCGCTCCTCGGCCTGCTTGAACGAGCGCAGGTCCTCCTCGGGATCGACTGTCCTCCCCTGGGCCGCTGCCGCGCCGCGGCGGACGATCTGCATGACCCCGGCGATCTGGGTCGGGCCCATGATTGAGATCTTCGCCGTCGGCCAGGAGAACACGAAGCGCGTGTCGTAGGCCTTGCCGCTCATACCGTAGTTCCCGGCGCCATAGCTCGCGCCGAGGATGACGGTGATGTGCGGGACGGTCGAGTTCGAGACCGCGTTAATCATCTTCGAGCCGTTCTTCACGATGCCGCCGTGCTCGTAGACCTTGCCGACCATGTAACCCGTGATGTTCTGCAGGAAGACGATCGGCACGTCGACCTGGTTGCAGAGCTGTATGAACTGGGTGGCTTTCTCCGATGAGTCGGAAAAGAGCACTCCGTTGTTACCGATGAGTCCAACCGGAAAGCCGTGGATCGACGCCCAGCCGGTGACGAGCGTGCGGCCATAGAGTGGCTTGAACTCCTCGAAGCGTGAGCCGTCGACGATCCGGGCGATGACCTCGCGCACGTCGACAGGCGTCTTCAGGTCGATTGGCATCAGGCCCAGCAGTTCCTCGGGGTCGTAAGCGGGTTCGTCGGGCGGGAGAGATGGCCCTGGGCCGAGCTTTCGCCAGTTGAGGTGGGCAACGGCGTCGCGAGCCATGCGCAGCGCGTCGACTTCGTCCTCGGCCAGGTAGTCGGCCAGGCCGCTGATGGTGGCGTGCATCTCCGCCCCGCCAAGCTCCTCGTCGTTCGAGTCTTCGCCGGTGGCCATCTTCACGAGCGGTGGACCGCCGAGGAACACCTTCGAGCGCAGCTTTATGAAGATGTTGTAGTCCGACATCCCGGGCTGGTAGGCGCCGCCCGCCGTGGAGCTGCCGAACACGACCGAGACAGTCGGAATGCGGGCAGCGGATAGCTCCGTGATGTCGTGGAAGAGGCGTCCGCTCTCCGCGAAGTGGTTCATTTGGCGCCGCATTTCGGCCTCCGGGTCGTCGCTGGTGCGCCGG
>JBGOVF010000429.1:0-3121 GCA_041477975.1 Tepidiformaceae bacterium | reverse complement strand
CCCTGCGACAAGCAAGATGCCGGTGATCGCCCTCACCGCACACTCCATGGCCGGAGACCGTGAGAAGGCCATGGAAGCCGGCTGCAACGATTACGACGTGAAGCCGGTCGAGATGCCGCGGCTCCTCGAAAAAATGGCCGCCCTCGGGGTTTCCGCGGAGTGACCTTCGACGCCAGCGCGATGCGGCACGAGCTGCGGACCCCGGTGAATCACGTCATCGGCTACGCCGACCTGCTGCTCGAAGAAGGCGACCTGGCGCCGGGCCTGGAAACCGAACTGCATGCGGTCAAGGCGCTCGCGCGCCAGGTACTGGGCATCATCGCCGGCCTCCTCGATGCGGACCAGGACGTGTCGCAAGCCTCGGTAACAACCCTCGATGGCGTCGTGCGACAGCTCCGCGCCCGGGCCGCCGCGCTCACCCGCGATGTCGCACACGAAGCCGACCTCGACCGGATCCGCACCGGGAGCGAACGCCTCGCGCAACTTGTCGAGGCACTCAAGCGGCCTGACGAGGTGCTCCCAGCATTCGAGCCTGGATCGGTGAACGCGCCGGCGTCCGAAGCCACCCCTGAAGAAGCCGCGCTGGTGCTTGTCGTCGATGACGACGAGGCCAACCGGAACGTCCTCAGCCGGCGCCTGTTTCGACTCGGCTATCGGGTGATCGAGGCCGGAAATGGCCGCGAGGCGCTCGAAGCGCTCGGCGCCTCACAAATCGATCTCGTGCTCCTCGACGTGATGATGCCGGAGATGGACGGCTACGAAGTCCTCGAACGCCGCCGCGACGTGCCCGCGTTGCGCGACATCCCGGTCATCATGATTTCTGCCCTCGACCAGATGGAGAGCGTCATTCGTTGCGTGGAGCTGGGGGCGGAAGACTACCTCTCGAAGCCGTTCGATCCTGTGCTGCTGAAGGCGCGCGTAGCCGCCTGCCTCGAAAAGAAGAGGCTCCGCGATGCCGAACGTACGCTGCTCGCGACGGTCACCCGGCAGGCTGAAGAACTTCGCGGCTGGAACGCGGACCTCGAACGCCGCGTCGAGGAGAAAGCACGCGAAGTCGAGCGCCTCAGCCTCATGCAACGCTTCGTCCCGCCCCAGCTCGCCCAGGCCTTGGCCGCCGGCGGTACCGAGCTGTTGAACAGTCACCGACGCGAAATCACGGTCCTCTTTTGCGACCTGCGAGGTTTCACGCCATTCGCCGAAACAGCCGAGCCCGAGGATGTGATGGCGGTCCTGGCTGAAATGCACAACGCTGTGGGGCCACTGATCCTCGAACACGAAGGCACGCTCACGCAGTTCACGGGCGACGGCATGATGGTGCTTTTCAACGACCCCATCCCCTGCGCCAACCCCGCACTCAGCGCCGTCCGCCTCGCCATCGAGATGCGCGGGCGCACGGCGGAACTTGCGGCGGGCTGGCGGCGCCGCGGCCACGACCTGGCCCTCGGGGTCGGTGTCGCCATCGGCTATGCCACCTGCGGCCAGATCGGGTTCGAAGGCCGCTTCGAGTACACGGCGATCGGGACCGTCACCAACCTGGCAGCGCGCCTCTGCGGCGAAGCGAAGGGCGGCCAGGTGCTGGTCTCCGGCCGCATCGCTACGTTGCTGGAAGGGCAGCTCCATTTCGAACATGTAGGCGACCTTGTTCTCAAGGGCCTGGCCAGACCCGTACCCTCCTACGACGTCGTCGAGCCTCCCTGAGGCCGGCCGGCGCTCGCCTTGAAGTCCACACTGAAAAGTGGAGAATGCACCCGGCGGCCGAGCGGAGACGGAGGACGACTTGCCCCTGCCCGCTGAACTCGACGCCTCGAGCCCGAAGTACCTGCGCGACAAATACGCCATTATCGGCGTCGGCGAGACCACCTACACCCGCGGCTCGGGCCGCACCACCCGCGCCCTCGGCACCTGGGCGATCCGCAATGCCATGGCCGATGCTGGCATCGCCGCTTCCGAAATCGACGGCATGCTCTCCTACTCCGGCAACGACTCGACGCCCTCGCCCTCCATGGCCGGAGACCTCGGCATCCGCCTCAACTTCTACATGGATGTCATGGGCGGCGGCTCCAGCACCGAGGCGCTCATCGGCATCGCCATGGGCGTCATCGAAGCCGGGATGTGCAAAACGGTCGTCCTCTTTCGCTCGATGAACGGCTTCTCCCAGATCCGCATCGGTGGGACCGGCGCGCGCGCGGCCGCACCGATTAGCGGCGACGGGCTCCACAGCCGAGTCTACGGTTGGGGGAGCGCTGGCCAGAGCTTCAGCCAGACCTTCATGCGCCACATGTACGACTACGGCACCACGCCCCAGCAGGTGGCCACGGTCAAGGTCATCCACAGCGAACACGCCAGCAACAACCCCAAAGCGTTTTACAAGGACCCTGTGAGCGTGGAAGACGTGCTCAACAGCCGCTTCATCTGCAAGCCGCTCCACCTCCTCGACTGCTGCGTCGAAACCGACAACGCCACTGCCATCATCATCACGAGCGCCGACCGCGCCTACGACTACCGACACACGCCCGCGCGCATCCTTTCCGTCGTCGGCCGCTGCTGCAAGCCGCGCATCGACATGCACTACCAGCACGGCCCCATCTCGACCGTCGCCGGGCGGTACGCCCGCGAAATCCTGTGGCCCAACGCCGGCCTCGGCCCCGACGATATCGACGTGACTGGCGCCTACGACGCGTTCACTTTCACCACCATGCTCCAACTGGAGGACTACGGTTTCTGCCCAAAGGGCGAAGGCGGCGACTACGTCAGCGGCGGCACAATGCGGCTCGGTGGGAAGCGTCCCAACAACACGAGCGGCGGTCACCTCTGCGAGGGCTACACGCACGGCATGAACATGGTCATCGAAAACGTCCGTCAGCTCCGCGGAGACGTCGACGACTACTGCCCGGCCGGCGCGGACGGCCGCCGCCAGCACTCCTTCGACTACTCCCGCGGCCACTGCCGCCAGGTGCCAAACGTCAACGTGACCGCGAACCTGGGCTGGGCGATGCCCGGCACAGGCTCCGCCATGGTCATGAGGAAGGGCTAACCCAATGCCGCTTACCGGGGAACACCTGGGCATGCCCCTCTACGTCGATGACCTCGATATCGAGAACCTCGAATACTTCAAGCACTG
>JBGOVF010000462.1:0-2967 GCA_041477975.1 Tepidiformaceae bacterium | reverse complement strand
TCTGTGGGCCAGGACACGACGAGTGCCGTCAACGCCGTCAAGGGCTTCGTCGCCGACTTCAACAGCGTCCTGACCGCGATTGACGCTGCCACGAAGGCCGATGGCGCGAAGGAAAACAACAGGTCTGGCGTGCTTTCCGGCGATGCCAGCCTCCGTCAACTCAAGGCAACGATGCGCGGCCTGGTCACGGGCTCAGGCCTGAACCTCGCCGGGAACTTCAAAACGCTCTCCCAGGTCGGCTTCAGCTTCGGGGCCGTTGGCTCGGCGGTTGGCACCACCAACACCCTCCAACTCGACGAAACCAGGTTCAAAACGGCCCTCGCGAACGACCCCTCCTCGGTGCAAGCCGTCCTCAGCGCCTTCACCCTCACTCCCACGCTCCAACCCGGTGGAACCGGATCGATCACCGGCCTTTCCGGCACGTTCGCCGGCGGCGCGGCAGGCAAATACGACATCAGCGATGACGGCGCCGGGAACCTCACGGCCGTGTTTTCTCCCGCCACCGGCGCTACCTCCACCGTCACCAACGCAGCGGTCCTCGCGGGCGGCAGCACAACCAGCCTCATCCCTGGTGTCACAGTCAACGTCGGTGCATTTCAGATGGGCAGCCACACGGTCTCCGTCGCTGCGAGTAGCGAAAGCGTGATCCGCCTCCTCAAGGACTTCGCAGATATGCAGGCTGGCCCCGGCGGCGTGCTCCAGAAGCGGCAGGACACCTATGCGGCCATCTCCAGGGATCTCGCCGCGCGGAAGGTAGCTCTCCAGGGCCACATCGACGCCGAAATGGAGACCCTGCGCAAGAAGTTCGCGGCTATGGAACAGGCCCAGGCCCGCGCCCAGGCGGTCCAGAGCCAGCTAACCCAACTGGCCAACCAGCTCGCCGCCAACGGCAAGAACTAGCCGGGGTGGGGTTCCCCCCAATGTCCGATGGCCCAGGACCGGACGATGATCGTCACGACACACGCCAGGACGCACCCGAGGAGTGAAGCGCGCCGATGAGCAACAACCCGTACGCCGCCTACCAGACCGTCGAAGCCACCACGGCCGATCCCGTTAAGCTCACAACCATGCTCTATGACGGGGGCATTAAAGCCCTCAGGAAGGCCCGCCTTCACCACGAATCCCAAAACCGGAAGGCCTTCCTCGACGAAACGAACCGCGCGTACCTCATCGTCGGCGAACTCCTCGCCACCCTGGATATGGAACAGGGCGATCTCCCGAAGAACCTCGCCGGGCTCTACGCCTACTGCATGCGCCTCATCGTGGAATCGTCCAACGGCGACATGACGAAGCTCGAGGAAGTCGAGCGCCACCTCAACAAGATTGCCACCGCCTGGAAGGCCGCCACCGCCACCCTCCGCGCCGGTGGCCCCCGGTTCGCCGCCACCGAAGCTGCCGCCTGATGACCCCCGAAGCCCGCCACGCGGTGGAACTGGGCCGTGCCCAGCTCGATCGCCTGCGTCGAGGCGACTTCGAGGCGTACGAAGTCGCCCTTGCCGGCTACGAAGCGGCCTGTGACGCGCTCTCGACCCTCGATCCAGCGGCTTTCGGGCCCGATGATGACGACCTCCTGAGGGACCTGATCGTCATCGAACGCGACGCCGCCCTCGAGCTGGCCCGCCTCCGCCGCGAAACATCAGTGCGCATGTCAACGATCCGCAGGGGCGGCCGCGTCGCGGGGGCGTACCTCGCAACGCCGGCGCCCATCGCCGGCCACGTAAACCACGCGTAACCGTTTCAGCATTGCAGCGTAATTTCCTCTCCCCAGACTCGATCTGTCACCGTTTGGCCATTTGCGCGCGCCTGATCGCGCCGTCCATCGCCGTCAAGATTACAGCGATCCGTGCCGACACCTACGAGGGATGGGCATTCACGTAAGGGTGTACCGCACGCTCGCCGATTTCCGAAGGACACGATGACGATGGGCCGGTCGAAAAGTCCAGGGCACAAGCACTCGCGCTCCGCGGCCGTCGCCATAGCGACGGTGCTGGTGGCGGGCGCGGTCGCGTGGTTCAGCACCGCCGGGCCTTCGTCTACGCCGCCGGCTGGCCCAACCGAGACACTCGCGGCAGCGGCGCCTTTGGCGGAGGCGGCGCCGGTCGCGCCGCTCTTAATGGGCGGCCTTCCGACGAGGATCGCCGTCCCCGGACTCGGCATCGATGCGCCTGTCGCCGAAGTCGGCGTGTTCATGCAGGACGGCCATCCGCAGTGGGAAACCGCCTGGCGCGCGGCCGGCCACCACCTCGATTCTGCATTGCCCGGCCAGCCCGGCAACATGGTTATCACCGGCCACGTCTCGGTCGCTGATCGGGCCAACCTGGCGGTCTTCAGCAAGCTCGATAAGCTCGCCCCCGGCGATGTCGTCGAGGTCTACTCAGGCGACAACGTCTACCGCTATGCGGTGAGCAACATCAGCATCGTCGCCCCCACCGCCGTGAAAATCCTTCGTTCCAAAGAGGGTTCCACGGTCACCCTCATCACCTGTACGAAGGACCTCAAGCACCGCCTCGTGGTCGTCGGAACCCTGGTGTAGGTGACGTATGAATTCGTTGTATCGGGTGCCTCGGGCGCCTAAGATGGAAATGCTGGATTGGGAGGATGCCGGGCCATGGCAAGTGTGAGGAAAACGTCAGCACCGGGCGCCCCGCGGGGCGTCCCTTACGACATCGCTCGCAGTCGCGGCGCGGTCGCCACGAACGAGCCCGCGAAGCTTGATCGCGCCGGTGTCTCCGACCAGGCCCGCGAGTTGAGCCGCGCCCATGAGGCCGTCGAGTCCGCTTCCGAGGTTCGCGCCGCCCGCGTGTCCGCCCTCCGCAAGCAGATCCAGGACGGGAACTACAACCCGGATCCGCGCGAAGTCGCGAAGCAGATACTCGAACGCGGGTTCTAGCCTTCCTTTCGTGAGTTACAACCCGTAAGCGGGTGGGCGTTCCTGCGCCCCGATGTGGGGTTAGCCCCGATTCGGCC
>JBGOVF010000407.1:0-3197 GCA_041477975.1 Tepidiformaceae bacterium | reverse complement strand
TGACCCAAGACCGAGGACTAGCTACTCACTTCCCTACTATGCTAGTATTCTAGCAATGCCCGAGATGAAGCAGTTCAACGTCTACCTCCCTCCGGAACTCATCCGCCAGGTGAAGTACCACGCCGTCGATACCGAGCAATCGCTCTCGGCCATCGTCGCTGCCGCCCTCGGCGAATACCTGGCCGCCCACGCGCGCCAACGGAGAGAACCATGACCAGCAACGGCATCACCGGCTTCATCATCGAAACGCACAACTGGGGCAGATCGGTCGCCTTCTGGAAAGCCCTCGGCTACGACCTCGAATTCGAAACCGACCACCACTCCGGCCAGCTTCGCCACCCGGCTGGCGGGCCGTTCCTCTTCATCGCCGAACGCCCGGTCACGCAGACGCTCGAGATGATGCCCATCGTCGGCGTCGAAGACTCAACCGCGTTCGAACCGCCGCAATCCGGGACGGTCGACACGCCGTTCACGCCCCAGCACTGGGCGGTCACCGAGATGCTGCTGTGTGACCCGGACGGCCGCCGCCTCAGCGTCCAGGCGCCGCTGCCTCCCGGCGTCCCGGTCCCGCCGGACCACCACTAAGTCACGGCCCCACAGGAAGCAGGCAACCGCCGGGGAAGTCTGGCTGGTAGACGAACACTTCGACACTGGCGCCGTCCGTGAAGGCGGTCGGACCCTGCTGGAATAGCCCGTGCCGCTTTATGCACGAAATCGGCACCTCTGACACAACGTCCATTGGCAGCTTCACGCCGACCCCCTGCCGGTACGGCGCCATGAGCTCCTGGAGGAAGTAGAACATCCCTTCCTCGCCGAACGCCGGGAAGCGTACCGGCGGGCCCTTCGGGCACTGTGCGATGTAGTACCACTCCGGCGCTTCCAGGTTCGCCACCACCGAGAGGTCGGTTGTGTGGAAGAGCGTCACCTTGAACGTGTCCTTCGTCAACGTCCGCGTCCATGTGCAACCAGCCGCATCCGGCGGGTGCGGCGCAATGGTGAACGTGCCACTTGCGGTCACCACCGGCTGGTCGACCGTTGGCAATGGCGCCGAGACGTTCGCTGAAATGTGGACGACCGTGGTGCCCTCGCCCGAGACCGCCAGCTCCTTCGCGTCGATCTCGAAGAACATCGTTATTCTTCGGTCCGTATCGAAGATTGGCGGTGGGAACGCCGTTGGCACGGCGGTGGGCGTTGGCGCGGAGTCGGCGGCGAGTCCGGGCACGTATCGCCGGTGCGGGCGGTCCGCAGCTTCAGCGTTGGGAAGGGCCACCGCCAGCGCCGCCAGGCCGATGCCGATCGAGACGAGGAGAAGCGGGAGTACGAACCGAAAACGCACGCTTCAGCACCCCTCCCTGGCGCCGGACGATACACCATTCAGGAGGGCAAGAGTGCCCGAGGCGCTGCCGCGACCATGCTCGCACGACCGGTGGCTGGACCCCGCCGGGTCTAGCTAAACTCGCCGATCGCGCCCGCGAAGTTCGCCAGGCCGGTGGCGAGGCTGGCGCCAATGGCGGCATCGATCACGCCGAGGTTGTCGACAATCATCGACGCGCGCACGGTGATCCGCTGCCATTCGTCCGTGCCCTTTAGCGTATTGAGCTTGTCCTGGGCGCCGCGGATCAGGACGAATCCGGCCAGGTCCCCACCGTGAACCCCGAGGATGACGGGCTCGAAGCTTTCGATCGTCCCCGCCTGCTGAAGCCGTCCGTAGTAGGCAACCGATTCGTTGAACACCGCGAGCGCCTTGGCCTCGCGGCCCCGCACGATCTGGCCCCACCCGACGAATATCGCTGCATCAGCCATTGTTGGAACCCCTTCGAACGAAGATGGCGGCACTCTACGCGCCGTGGTGTTATCGGCACAATAGCGGAGTGTTAAGTGACTTTGCTGAGCCGAGCGGTCCCGAGTTACCTCATATGGCCGTCCATGGGGAAATGCCCCCGGCTGTCAGCGGCGCCCGTTCGGCGTATCTTGCATATGAGATGAGAATTCAGGCGAACGAACTGGTGCCGCTCGGCCACGGGCTGTGGGTGCGGTCGGACGATGTGACCGCGGTCGAGCCAGTGCGGGAGCAACGCGGGCCGGGGCGGCGGACGCGGGTGTGGGTGCGCGGAATCGAGGAGCCGTTCGTCGGCTCGCGCTCCGACGAGGTGATCGTGCGCGACATCACGCAGCCACGCGAGCTACTGGAGCGGGAGAAGCGTCTGGAGGCCGCCCTCGATGCGGTCGCGGCAGCGATCGAGCGCATCCCGCCGGTGCTTCGCCGGGTCGTCCAACAGGAGACCGGCCAGGACCTTGCCAATGCAGCCGCGGCGGCGCGGGAAGCGCTTGCCGGTTTGGCCGTCGCGATCCCGGGGCGCGGGCGCGCCAAATCGCAGGACGGTCAGGTGACCTTGCCCGAGGCTGCGTCGCCGCCCGCGAGCCCTTGAGGAGCCAGTCGCACCGTACCAATACGGGTGCCCCGCCACGCCTGGCGCTTCGCCGACTGCTGCCTGCAGACTGGCTCGCCGATCTTCAAGACACGTGATAACGCCGACCCCGGCTCCGAAGACCTCTCCGCGCCGGGACCGCATCTGGCTCTGGATAGCCGGGGGTTGCCTCGGTTCCCTCATCCTGGTGGTCGCGCTCGGCGCAAGCTGCGTCCTGTACGTCGGGCACGAGCTATCGAAGTGCCAGGACGGCGCCGACTCGTTACGCGCGCTCAAGCGCGATCCCGCCTTCGCCCTCGCCTACCCCGGGAACGTCGAGACCGAACGCGACGAACGCGACTGCGAAGGCGGCTTTTCCTTTGAGCCAGCGAGCATCACTACCATCGACGGTGTCGATGCGCCGTTCGCCGATGTAGTCGCGTGGTACGTCGCCCGCTTCGACCAACTCGGCTGGGACACGTTCCCAAACTCCCAGAGCGTGTACGACCTCTGGAAAGTCCTCACCTGGACTCATGACGGCCGTGACTACAAGGTCGAAATCTACGGCCGTCCATTCGGCGACAGGTTGCGGCAGGACGCGGACCAGCCGGGCACGAAGACTCCCTTGCAGGCCGCGGGCGAGCACAACGTCGTCGTCTCCGTCAGCTTCCGGGGCCGCCGTTCCGCCCCCGCAACCCCCTGACTGCTAGACCGCCACCGCCAGCGACTCGTACACCGCCTGTCCGAGCGCCACTGTGCGCATGTCGCCGGTGGTGGTGGAGTTCATCT
>JBGOVF010000423.1:0-3147 GCA_041477975.1 Tepidiformaceae bacterium | reverse complement strand
GGCGGGGGGAGCCATGGCGGCCTCGGGATGGAGCTGGCAGCCAATCGCCGCGCACTCGAGTGGCGCGTTCCCTACGTGAGACTGCTCGATGCTGCCGGCGGCAGCGTCCGTGCGTTCGAAGAGATGGGGCGCACGTACCTTCCCGATGGCAACTCGTTCACGTGGCCGGATGTTCAGTTGTTGCGTGCCGTGCCGGTCGTCTCGGCGGTGCTGGGCTCGGTGGCCGGGCTGCCAGCGGTTAACGCCTGCGTCGCGCATTTCAACGTCATGGTCAAAGGCACGAGCCAGCTCTTCCCGGGCGGGCCGCCGGTGGTTAAGGCGGCCCTCGGTTACGAGGTGACCAAGGAGGAGCTCGGCGGCTACCAGATGCACGGCCAGCTCAGCGGCGTGATCGACAACGTGGCTGAGTCTGAGGGCGGGGCGCTCGCGATGGTTCGCCGGTTCCTCGGCTACCTCCCCGCGAACGTGTGGGAGATGGCGCCGCGCGGCGAAACCGCCGACGATCCCTGCCGACGCGAAGAGTCGCTTATCCGCATCGTCCCGCGAGACCGCAAGCGCGCCTACGATTGTCACCGGATCATCCACTCGGTAGTGGACGAGGCGTCGTTCTTCGAAATCGCACCGCTCTATGGCCGCGCTCGCATTACCGGTCTGGCGAGGCTGAACGGCTACCCGATCGGCGTGATGGCGAACAACCCAATGTTCGGCGGCTCAACCGATGTCGCGGGCGGCGAGAAGGTGATACGGCTGATGCAGTTGTGCGACACCTTCCACCTGCCGCTCATATCGTTCGCGGATGAGCCGGGTTTCACGGTCGGCCTCGAGGCCGAACGGCGCGGCATCGAACGCGCCGGCGCGCGGCTCGTCATCGCCACCTGTGACAGCCAGATGCCATGGGCGACGGTCGTCGTTGGGCAGCTTTACGGTGTCGCCGGCCAGTGCCAGCACCGCCCAACGGGCATGTTCCAGCGCTACGCGTGGCCCTCGGCGAACTGGGGCTCCATGCACATCGAAGGGGGCGCCAGCGCGGCCTACCGCCGCGAAATCGACTCCGCAGCGGACCCCGAAGCGAAGCGCCAGGAGATCGAGGATCGGCTCAAGCTCCTGGCATCGCCGTTCCGTACGGCCGAGGCCACGGGCCAGGACATCATCGACCCACGCGACACACGTCCGCTCCTCTGCGACTTCGTGGAGCAGGCCCAGCCCATTCTGCGCTCGCAGCTGGGGCAGACGGGCGTCCCGTACCGCCCGTAGTCTGGGCTGTCGCCGGATTGCGCGGCGATCCGCCGCGGTTATAGTACGAGCCTGCACGCAGACCGTTGACGAGGGTAGGGATGAGCAGCGATCCGGTCTCCGGGCGCTACGTAATCGAAGGCGAAATCGGGCGTGGCGCCTCGGCGACGGTCTACCGTGCGATGGATCGCGCGCTCGACCGGCCGGTCGCGATGAAGGTCATCTCCGGCGCCCTGGCGGCTGACCCGGAATTCACGGAGCGCTTCGAACGGGAAGCCCGGCTCGCCGCCCGGCTGGACCACCCCAACATCGTCACCGTCCACGATGTCGGCGTGCTCCCGGACGGCCGGGCGTTCATCGCCATGCGCCTGCTGGAAGGGTTGGGCCTGGACCGCATCATCAGCGAGCGCGCGCCGTTGCCACTCGACGAGGTCTCGGCGATTACGAAACAGTTGGCGGCGGCACTCGATTACACCCACGCCCGCGGCCTCATCCATCGCGACGTGAAGCCTAGCAACGCCGTGGTCGATGTCTCGGGACGCGTCACGCTGACGGACTTCGGTATCGCCCGTGCGCTCGATTCGGCCCGCGTCACGCTGCCCGGCTTGACGATCGGCACGCCGCGCTACATGTCCCCGGAGCAGGTTCGAGGCGAGGACGCGACCGCCGCCACGGATGTGTATTCCCTGGCCGTCATCGCGTACGAGATGCTGTCCGGTCGCCCGCCATTCGAAGGCCAGGGCACCGGCCTGATGTTCAAGATCGTGCATGAAGAGCCGGCGCCGCTGATGGCGTATAACCCGCGCCTGCCGGCGGCTTGCGTGCCCGTCCTGAACCGCGGGATGGCCAAGCTCCCGGGAGACCGCTGGCCCAGCGCCGGCGCATTCGCCGATGCCCTGGCCGGGGCGCTGCTGCGGCGCGAGCAGGTAACGATGATCTCGCCCCGTCCGCCCGTCGATTCGGGGGCGACGCTGATTGCACACGGGGGCGTAGGGGCAGCTCCCGCGCCGCCCGTGCTGACTACCCCTGCAACTTCGTCCATCGTTCCTTCCGCCGTGCCGCCCGTGGCGGCCTTACCGGCGCCGGCGAGCCCGCCTCCCGCGGCGGCGCCAGCCAGCCCGCCTCCGGCCACGTCTGTGGCGAAGGCAGGTGGCGGTGGCCGGTCCCGAGGGGTGCTCTACGCCGTTGTGGGTGGCGGCGCCGCCGCGATCTTCCTCGCCGCCGTCGCATTCGCTTTGCTGAGTAAGGGCGGTGGTGGCGATAACGCGGCCCCGGGCGGCGGCGATCCGGCGACCGCAACCCGCGTCACTGCCACGGTCGCAGCCGGCGCCCCCACCGCCATCTACACGGCCACGCCGATCTACACGGCCACGCCCACCGGCAAACACGCGGAGATCATCGGCATCACGGCGAGCGGCGGGGCCTACATCGTCCAGTACAAGATCAACTACGAGACGCCGTTTAATGGCGACCACGTCCACTTCTTCTTCGATACCGTTAAGGCAGCCGATGCCGGCGTGCCGGGCGCCGGCCCGTGGTTCGTCTACTACGGACCGGTGCCCTTCGTTGGTTACAAGACTACCGACAAGCCGGCTGGCGCCACGAAGATGTGTATCCTCGTGGCGAACCCGGATCATTCCGTCCAGCAGAACACGGGCAACTGCTGGCAGCTACCGTGACGAGGTGACCGTTGCGATGCCGGAGAACTGTTCGTGAGCCGCTTAGCCTTTGGACCGGGGACGGGGGCGCGATGAACGTCGACCACGCCGCGCTCTCGGACGTTGGCCGCCGCCGCACGGAGAACCAGGACAGCGTGTTGGCCTGCGAGCGCCCAGGCGCGTACCTCTTTGTCGTCGCCGATGGCGTGGGCGGTCTTGCGGAAGGCGCCGCGGCCAGCCAAACGGCGGTGCGCCG
>JBGOVF010000177.1:0-5669 GCA_041477975.1 Tepidiformaceae bacterium | reverse complement strand
GCCCTCTCGGGCACCGGCGAATGAGGTTGCCATTTCCCGTGTCCGCCGGCCATCGCTCATCCACAACACCGTTTGCCCGGCGCCCCGCCAACGAGGCGAAGCTTCGAATCGCGGACGCTGGTCTCTCCCATCCAGCGCCGGGAGCTGCCAGATCCCAAGCCCAGCAGCCGCCCACCATTCCTCGGGTGGGCCGGGGTCGGGCGAGAACGCGCCGAAGTTGGCTTCCAGCCACCCTGTCCCCACTCCGGTCGTTCCCCGGAAGTCGGCATGGGTCAGGATGACATTGAGCAAGTCGAGATTCGTTCTAACGCCGTCCACCACGTTGTGACGGAGGATCCTGGAGCGATCCATGGCCTCGCCCCTGTCGCGCCCATGTACAGTGACCTTCCACAGCAAGGAGTCGTACTGGGGTGGTACGCTGTCGCCTTCGTCGTATCCCATGTCGTCCCGCTGGCTGTCGTCACCGCGAATGCTCTCGACAAGACGAGCAATCGGCCCGCTGCTCGGCTTGAAGCCGTCCCATGGGTCCTCCGCGTTGATCCGGAACTCGATCGCGTGGCCTTCGAACTTCACGTCCTCCTGGCGCAACGGCAGCGTTTCGCCGGCAGCGATGCGCAGCTGCAGCTCCACGAGATCCAGTCCCGTCACCATCTCGGTCACCGGGTGTTCCACCTGCAGGCGCGGGTTCACCTCCAGGAAATAGAACGGCCGCTTCCCATCCCCGACCGGCTCACCGACCAGGAACTCGAACGTCCCAGCGTTCACGTAGTCAATCGCTCGCGCCAATTGCAGCGCAGCGCCGGTCAGTTCCGCCCTGAGTGCTTCATCTACGACCGGGCTCGGCGTCTCCTCGATCAGCTTCTGGTGGCGCCGCTGCACCGAACAGTCGCGCTCGCCCAGGTGGATTACGTTGCCGTGTTGGTCCGCCAGCACCTGCACTTCGACGTGGTGGGCGTTCGTCACCAGCTTCTCGATCAGCAACCCGCCGTCGCCGAACGCCGATTGTGCCTCACGCCGCGCGCTCTCTATCGCCTCCGGAAGTTCCTCGGCAACGAACACCTCGCGCATCCCGCGGCCGCCACCGCCGCCGCGCGCCTTGAGCATCACCGGGTAGCCGATACGCTCCGCCTCCCGCCCCAGGGTCCCGGCGTCGTCCTCACCGTCCCAACCGGGCACCACCGGCACTCCGTTCTCAATCGCGAGCTTACGCGCGGCCGACTTATCGCCCATTCCGCGTAACACCGCCGGCGGCGGCCCCACGAACACGATCCCCTCGGCGGCGCAACGCTCGGCGAAGTCGGCGCGTTCGCTGAGGAACCCGTAGCCGGGATGGATCGCCTCGCAACTCTCTGCCTTTGCCGCCGCAATGACCGCGTCGATGTCCAGGTACGTCTCGGTCGCGGAATAGCCTTCGAGCAACACCCACGCGTCGGCGCTCCGCACCGCCAGGCTGTGGCGGTCCGGGATCGACGCCACAACCACGGACCGAATCCCCATCTCCCGAAGCGTCTTGCAGATGCGCACGGCGATTTCGCCACGGTTCGCTATGAGCACCGAGTTGAACACCCGCCGATTCTACGGGAGCGACACCTTCTGCCCGAAACCGGGCACGCTGCGGCCATGGACGATGTCGCACCTGGCCAGAGAAGACCGCGCGAGAGCCGGCAGGAGCGCTTGGCCGGGGCATCCAAGTACTCCCGCGGGGCCGCTCCAGGAAATGGCTTCGGTCACTCGGAGACTGGCGCTCGCGCCGTCAGGAACCGGCTGCCGGGACCGATCCCGGCCGGTCATCCGGCGCCAGTACCTCTTGCGTCGTATCCGGCGGGATCGGGAGACGCTGGTCGAGGTAGTAGTCCAGCACTACGCGCCCTGCTGCAGCGGCGGGCAACGCCAGCAGGATCCCCGCAACGCCGAGCAATTCGCCGCCAATCAGCACGGCGAGCAGGACGATGATCGCCGGGAGGTTCAACGTCTGGCCGTAGATGCGGGGTACCAGGATTCGGTCTTCGAACTGCTGGTAGAGCAACAGTGCTCCCAGCACGACCAGCGCCTTCGTCGGCGATTCCTGGAACGCCGCCAACGCCGGCGGAATGACCGCGATCAGCGCCCCGATCAGTGGGATCACGTCTGCGATCGCTGCCAGCACCCCAAAGGCCACCGCGTTGGGCACACCCACGGCGAATAGCACAATCATCGTATAGACGCCGATGATCGCTGACGTAATGAGCTGCCCCCGGACGTAGCCGCCGACCACGCGTCCGAGCGCATGGATGAAGTGCTCAAAGTCCGGCTCCCGGCCCGGCGGCACGAACCGGTAGAGGTATCGCTTCAATCGCGGCGCGTCGACGAGCAGATAGGCTGTCACAACCAGCACGGTGAAACCCGAAACCACGCCCAGCAGCACGCGCTGGCCGTAGTCGACCGCGGCACTCCCGGAGACCAGGTCACCCCACTGGATATCCGCCGCCTGCTCGGGCAGATCCCAGTCCTCGGTGTCGAACCCGAGGCTGGACATGAAGTCCTCGAGCTGGCGCGCGTCGTCGGGGAGGTTGCGTTGGAGGTCGCGGAATTCATCGACCACGGCCGGCACGACGATGGCGATCATCGAGCCAATCGCCAGGAGTATGGCGAAGAGCACGATCAGCACCGCGCCAACTCGGGGAATCCGGCGCCGGCAGAGCCACTCCACGTACGGAAGCAGTGCGGCCATGAAGATGAACGCCGTTATGACGAGCACCAGCACCGGCCAGAGCCGGACAAGCGCCAGGAGTGACAGCACCGCCAGGCCCACGAGGACGAGCCCTCGGTAGGAGAGCTCTAGCTTCAACACGGCAGCGCCGGACGTTGGGGGACAGGGATGGCGTCGATGGGCCGTAGCGTACGGCTGCCTTCGTCCGCACCACAACCGCCCGGCGAACGCCGGCCGGCCCATCTGTTAGCCTGTTCCCAAAAGGAGCCGGGATGTTCACCTCGGTAGACGTGTTTCTCAGGTACTTCGACGGCGTGAACCGGCGCGCGATGCGCGACATTGGCGCGCTTCCAGTGGAGGCGGACGGCTGGACGCCCGCTGCCGGCGACGGCGAGAACGCGTGGAGCATCAACAAGCTGGTGGGCCACATGTGCGGTTCGCGGCTCTATTTTGCCAGTGCCTACCGCGGTGAGGGCTGGATCAGCCCGCGCCCGCCTGATGTCAGCCACCGGGCGCAGTGGCTGCCTGCCCTCGACGCCAGTGCCGCCGCGCTTCGCGACAACCTTTCAGGCACGCCCGAATCCTGGCTTGAACGGCGGGTTGACATGATCGATTCCGGCGGCTCGCTCCAGGGCTGGCGGCTGCTGCTCATGATGATGGAGCACGACATCCACCACCGCAGCCAGATCGATACCTACGCCGGCATCAACGGCTGGGACGTGCCGGACATCTACAACCGCAGTGCCGAAACCATTGGCCAGCTCCAGGAGGCCGAGCGAGCGAAGCACGGCGTCAGCGGCCCGGCCAACCCGCTATAACGCCGGGAGGCACAGGCCGGTCGCCTCACCCCGGCCCCCTCACGTTTTGCGACGGTATCCAGTGAGGCGCAGGTTCCGCGACGGGTTCGCCCCGCCCAGACCCGTCCGGCGCCTCTCGTGCTCGTGTGCGGGACACTCTTCAGTCGAGAACGGCGAAGAGTTGGGTGAGGTCGAGTTCGAGCGCGGACAGCACCGGCTCGGCCCCGATGACCTCGGGAGCGGCATGCACTATGGAAGGCTGGCCAGGGCGGTACGCGGCGAGCGTCAGATCATCCGGGTCGATGATCCAGACCAATGGCACCCCGGCTCGCAGGTAGAACGCCAGCTTGTCGGCCACGCGCCCGGGCCGGTCATCCGGCGAGAGCACCTCAATGGCAAGGTCCGGGAGCATCTCCAACGCTCCGCGCCGGCGCTGCTCCGGGCCGGGCCGGCGTTCGAGGCGGATAACCGACACGTCCGGCAAGTACGCGCGATCCTCCGGGTGGTTCGCGAACCGGGCGTTGTCGGCAACGGCTGCCTCGGCCACTTGTTGGAGATAAACGCCAATCAGGAAGATGATCCGGGAAGTCAAAACGCCGTGATTCCAGGTCGGCATCGGTTTTTGGATCACCCGCCCGCAAAGGAATTCTGAAGGTGGCTCAGTCTCTGGCATCGCCAGGAACTCGTCGAGCGTGAGACGCGTCGCGGTTGTCACGCTCTCAGTATACGGCCGCTACATCCGAAACACGCCCCACTTCGAATCCGGAATTGGCGCGTTGAGCGAAGCGGCAATGCCCAGCGCCAGTACGCGGCGTGTATCGAGCGGGTCGATGACGCCGTCATCCCAGAGCCGGGCCGTGCTGTAGTACGGCGAGCCTTCCTCTTCGTAGCGCGCAATCGTCGGCGCCTTGAACTGTTCTTGCTCCTGCGCCGTCAGCTCTTCGCCGCGATCCATCCTCACCTGCAACAGCACGCTTGCGGCCTGTTCGCCGCCCATTACGCTGATGCGCGCATTCGGCCACATCCACAGCTGCCGGGGGCTGTAGGCGCGGCCGCACATCGCGTAGTTCCCTGCGCCGAAGCTGCCTCCAATGACCACTGTGAACTTCGGCACCTCCACCGATGCCACGGCGGTCACCATCTTCGCTCCATCGCGCGCAATGCCGGCGTTCTCGTATTGCTTGCCGACCATGAAGCCGGTGATGTTCTGCAGGAACACCAGCGGCACCTTTCGCTGACCGCACAGCTCGATGAAGTGCGCGCCCTTCAGCGCACTCTCGCCGAACAGAATCCCATTGTTCGCGACGATGCCAACGGGGAATCCCTCGACCCGCGCGAATCCGCACACGAGCGTCGTGCCGTAGCGGGCCTTGAACTCGTGGAAGCGCGATCCGTCCACAATCCGTGCGATCACTTCGTGCACGTCGTACGTATGCCGCGACCCGGCAGGGACGATGCCATAGAGGTCCTCCGGGTCGTGTACGGGGGCATCCGCATGCGTCACCTCCCAGGGTTCGTGTCGCTGCCGAGGGATGCTCTGGAAGATGCTGCGGACGATGCTGAGGGCGTGGCCGTCGTCCTCGGCCAGGTGGTCGGCCACCCCGCTGATGCGCGTATGCACGTCGGCGCCGCCAAGTTCCTCGGCCGTCGTGATTTCCCCCGTTGCCGCCCGCACGAGCGGTGGCCCGCCGAGGAAAATCGTCCCCGTGCCGCGGACGATCACGGTCTCGTCGCTCATTGCCGGGACATAAGCGCCGCCAGCGGTGCACGAGCCCATGACCGCCGCCACCTGGTAGATGCCCTGCGCGCTCATCCGCGCCTGGTTGTAGAAGATGCGGCCGAAGTGGTGCTTGTCCGGAAAGACGTCGTGCTGAAGCGGGAGGAACGCGCCCCCCGAGTCCACGAGATAAATGCACGGAAGGTGGTTTTGCTCCGCCACTTCCTGCGCCCGAAGGTGCTTCTTCACGGTCAGGGGGTAGTACGTGCCGCCCTTCACGGTTGCATCGTTCGCGATGACAACGCACTCGTGGCCACTGACAACGCCGATCCCGGTGACGATGCCGGCGCTCGGCACATCGTCTTCGTAAACGCCGTCCGCGGCGAGGGGGCTGAACTCCAGGAAAGTCGTCGCCGGGTCGATCAGCCGCTGGATGCGCTCACGGGCGAGCAGCTTCCCCCGGTCG
>JBGOVF010000519.1:0-2628 GCA_041477975.1 Tepidiformaceae bacterium | reverse complement strand
GGGAGGGGTGTTGATGTGCTGGCTGATGACGGCAGTCGGGTTGTCGCTGACGAACGGCGGCCGCCCGGTGATCATCTCGTAGAGCATGCAGCCCAAGGAGTAGAGGTCCGCCTTCGGGGTCACCTCGCCGCCAAGCGCCTGCTCGGGCGGCATGTAGGCGACTGTGCCCACAAGCATGCCCTGCATGGTCAGGCGCGACTGCTCGAAGGCGACGGCAAGGCCGAAGTCGCCAATCTCCGCCGTGCCGTCCGCCGAAAGCCAGACGTTGCCGGGCTTCAGGTCGCGGTGAACGATGCCGTGGGCATGCGCATGGACGAGGCCGCGACAGACGCCCTTCGCGATCTCGAGGGTGCGCACGACCGGTAGCGGCAGTTCGAGGCCATCGACGGCGCCGCCGGACATGTACTGGCTGACGATGTAGGGCTGGCCCTTGTCCTCGCCGACGTCGTGGATCGTGACGATGTGGGGGTGGTCGCCGAGCTTGGCCATCGCCTGCGCTTCGCGCCGCACTCGCGAAAGCCCCTGTGCATCGAGCCCATCGGTCTTGATGACCGCCACGGCAACGTCCCGAGCGAGCCGCTCGTCGTGCGCGAGGTAGACCCGCTTCCGTCCACCCTCTCCCAGGAAGCGCCTGACGGCGTAGCGGCCCGCGACGAACGAGGCCGGCAGGGTGGGAGCGGCGGGTGCGGGCGCGGCCTTCTCGTTGGCCTCGGGAGTTGCCTGGGCCGTCCGGTTCGCCGAGGCGATGTAATGCGCGGCGTCTTCGTTCCCGGGATCCAGCGCCAGCGCGGCTTCACAGCGCGCGCGCACGGTGGCCCAGTCGTTCGCACCAAGCGCCGCCTCTGCTTCATCAAGGAGACGGTCGATTTGGCGTTGCACGCGTTCACTCGGCACGCGCGCATGATACACACACGAGGTTCCGCTGCCGCGATGCGGCTCAGTCACACCAGTCGGCCTTCCCCGGCGCGTACCCTCAATCCGATATCTCGTCGCTCCCCTCACTTCCCTCCTCCGCGCCCCTATGCGCCCGGTTTCGCCGCCGATGTAGGGAGAACCCCACTCCTCGAACGCTGAGCAGTTGCTGAAACTCCTCGTGAAGCTTCGGAACAAACGGAGCGCAGGAGCCTGAAGAAGTGGCCGCTCAGCTCATCGGTACCCGCCAATTCGTCGTCACCTGCGTGGGCGATACGTACTGCGGCATCCCCATTGCCGCCGTCGTCGAAATCCTCCCGTTCTCCAAAGTGACGCCCGTCCCGCAGCTGCCGCCGGCGGTCCTCGGCATGTTCAACTTCCGCGGGCGCGTCGTCCTCGTGACCGACTTTCGCGCCTGCCTCGGGTTCGCTTCGAAGCCCATTACGAAGGACACCCGCATGATCCTGGTGAGCCATCACGACGAAACCGTCGGGCTCGTGGTCGATGCCGTCACCGAGGTCATCACGGTCGAGACCGAAGCGCTCCAATCGGTGGCCGGGATGCCGCTGGGCGGCGGCTGCGTCCTCAACACCACCCAGCTCGGCGACGGCCTGATGCTCGAAATCGACTACGAGCGGGCGCTCGACGATGGCCTCAGCGGCGTTACCGGCGCGGGCGCGTTGACACTCTCGGAACTCCTCCGCGAAACGGAGGAGGATGCTCCCGCGCCTGAAGAAGCCGGCCTGAACGTGGAATTGCTGGAAAGCTCGTTCGCTCTCCTTGCGCCACGCGGCGAGGAACTCGTCGAGCGCTTCTACGGAAACCTCTTCGAAACGGCGCCATCGGTGCGGCCAATGTTCCCGGCCGATCTCGCGGGCCAGCGCCGGGCGCTCCTTGGGGCGCTGGGCATGGTGGTGAACAACCTCCGTTCGCCAGAGAAGCTGACGGAGTTCCTGGCAGGCCTCGGTCAGCGCCACGTCGCCTATGGAGCAGCCGAGGCGCACTACGAAGTGGTCGGCGGGGTCCTCCTCCAAACGCTGGCCGAACTGGCCGGCGAACTCTGGAACGACGAACTGCAGTCGGCCTGGGCTGCTGCCTACGGCGCCGTTCGCGACATCATGCTCGCCGCCGCCGGCGAGGAGCTGGCCAAAGCCGCGGCCTGAACGGGCCCCGCTCGCGCCGTTTTCCTCCCACGTACGTTTCGGCGCGGCGCCGGCTGGCTGCTGCCAGCCGCTACTATCCCTGCGTCTGCCGCGGTCAGCTGCGCCGGGCTGTTCCGCCCGCCTTCCTGCTATGCTTCCGCCGCCGAGCGCCACGAGCGTGGATGGCTCCCGGATTGCGCGGCAGGCATCCCAGGCGCGAGGGTTGGTCAGATCGTCTCGATCGCTCGCAAGAACATGGTCGCCGGGAAGGGCCGCTTCGCCTTCTCCGTCGCGGGCGTGCTCGTCGCCACGCTGCTGCTCTCCTTCGTCCTGGCCCTTTACCGCGGCTGGAACGAACGCCTCACCGCCTACATCGACCAGACCGACGCCGACCTCTGGCTCGTCCAGCGCGGCGCCGAGAGTTTCTTCTCGCCCTCGGTCGTGAACCAGCGGAACCTCGACATCGTCAAGGCGATCGACGGCGTCGAACGCAGCGGCGCGCTCGTGGGCAAGACGCTGCGCATGCACCACGGGAACGGCGCCTACGATGTCTACATCATGGGCTTCGACGCTG
>JBGOVF010000313.1:0-3800 GCA_041477975.1 Tepidiformaceae bacterium | reverse complement strand
GGAGCAGTCCCCGCTTCGTCGGAGGGTTCGTCATGGGTTGGTTCAACAATCTCAAGATCCAGGTGAAGCTCCTGGCCAGCTTCGCCTGTGTCCTCGCTCTCACCGCCGTTGTCGCGGCGGTCGGCATACTCAAGCTGAACTCGGTTGCTCAGTCGACCCAGAACGGCTACCGGTTCGACACGCTCGGAGTTCAACATGCGGAAGATGTGTTCCGGAACATGGTCGCCAGCGGCAGGGAGCAGCAGTCCGCGATCCTCTTCGCCGCCGACGAGGCAAAGCGTGATTCCTATCTGCAGCAGGGCAAAGACGAAATGACCGAAGCCCAGAAGGCGCTTGAGGACTATCACCAGGCGTTCTCAGGCGAGCAGGACAAGAAGGACTGGGCCGGCGTGGAGGAGAAAGTCAACGCGGTCATCGCCGCGCGACTGGCTCTCCTCGACAAGGTCGCCAAGGGGGATAGCGTTGGCGCCACGAAGGACGCAGCCGCGCTCGCGCCAATGATCGCCGACATGAACAAGGCAGTGGACGCGGTCATCGAGCACAACGTCGCGCAGGCAAAGGAAAGCGCGGACGCCGCGGCGTCCTCCGCGTCCTCGGCACGCACGCTGCTCATCGGCGTGACGGTTGTGGCCGCCGTCATCGGCCTGGGCGTGGGCTTTTACCTCGCCCGTTCCATTTCGGGCGCGGCCAGGGCTGTCGTCACGCGCCTCAGGAGCATCCAGGAGCACTGCCTCGCCAACCTTCAGGCAGGCATGGAGGCTCTCGCGGCCGGTGACCTGAGCATCGCCGTGAAACCCGTCACTCCGAAAATCGACAAATACAGCCGCGATGAAGTCGGGCAGGCGGCCGCTTCCACCAACGACATCCTCGACAAGATGGTAGCGACCATCTCCGCCTACAACGCCGCACGCGGCAGCCTCGGGGCGATCGTCGGCGAGGTCCGCAGCAACGCCGCGTCCATCCTCGGCGCCTCCGAGCAGTTGCGCGGGAACTCGGACCAGATGGCTGCGGCCACGGGACAGATCGCGACGGCGATCAACGAAGTGACGCGCTCCGCGGTCTCGCTCGCCGGCCTCAGCCAGGACTCGGCCCGCGAGATCGAACGAGTCGCCGCTGGCTCCGAAGAGCTGGCCGCCACGGCCTCCTCTTCCGCCGACTCGGCGGCCCAGTCGAAGGTCGAAGCCGCCCAGATGGGCGAGCGCATCGCCCTCGTCGCCGCCGCCTCCACAGAAGTCGCCCAGTCGGCGGAGGCCTCACGCGCCGCCGCCCAGCAGGGCCAGGAGTCGGTCGCCCGGGCTGTCAGTTCGATGGCGAACATCGCGACTGCCGTGCAGCGGGCCTCGAAGACGGTGGACCAGCTCGGCGAGTACGGCCAGCAGATCGGGGACATCGTGAAGGCGATCGACGACATCGCTTCCCAGACCAACTTGCTCGCCCTCAACGCCGCGATCGAAGCAGCCCGCGCCGGTGAGCAGGGCCGCGGCTTCGCCGTCGTCGCCGAAAACGTGCGCAACCTGGCCGAGCGCTCCAGCGGTTCCACCAAGGAGATCGCAACGTTGATCGCCAAGGTCCAGGCCGGCACCCAGGAAGCCGTCGAAGCCATGGCCGCCGGTGTGAAGGATGTGGAGGCTGGACGCGCCATCACCGAACAGGCGGGCGAGGCCCTCGATTCGATCATCGCCTCCGTCCAGCAGTCCGCGGTCCAGATGCAGCAGATCGCCAGGGACGTACAGGGGCTGTCGGCCGGGGCCGGCAGGATTGTCGAGTCGGCCGAGACGATCGCCACCATGGCCGGGCAGTCGGCCACCGGCGCGGGCGAAATGGCCGAGGGTACCTCTCGCGTGACCGAAGCGATCATCCAGGTCTCAGCTACATCGGAACAGACCTCGGCCTCGGCCGAACAGGTATCGGCCTCTACCGAGGAACTCTCCGCCCAGTCCGAAGAGCTGGCCGCTACGGCCAACCAGATGAAGGAGATGGCTCAGGCTCTCAACAAGGCCACCGCCCGCTTCAAGCTTGCCGCCTGACGGCCGCGGGCTCGTTCGAAATCCAGCAGGCCCCGGACCGCACATCCGGGGCCTCTCCTCGCGTCTGCCCCGCTAACCCGGCTGGGGGATGGGTACGTCGCCGTAGGGCGGGTCCGGGAAGTACTCCATCGCCTCCTGCACCATACGGGCGAGCGGCGGGCCCCAAAGCCGGCCCACCAGGTGGAGCGCCATATCGATGCCCGCGGAGACGCCGGAGGCGGTGATCAAGCGGCCTTCGTCCACGAACCGCGTGCCTTCCACCACTGTGACCGTGCCCAAAGCTTTCATGGGCGCGATAGAACCCCAGTGCGTCGTGGCGCGTTTCCCCGTCAGGATGCCGGCTGCTTCAAGCACGAACGAGCCTGTGCACACAGAGGTCGTGACCTCGCTCGCCGCGTCCATACGTCGCATAAAAGCCAACATCGCGGGGTTCTTCGCTTCAATGCGGGTCCCCCGCCCGCCCGGGATGACGATGATGTCGGCCTGCGGGCACGTCTCGAACGAATAGTCGCTCAGCACGCGCATGCCCTTCGCGCACTTCACCTCGCCGCCTCGTTCGGAAACGAAATACGCCTGGCAGGACCCGGCCTGCAACTGGCCCAGCATCGTGAACACCTCCCACGGGCCTACGAAATCCAGCTCTTCCGCGCCATCGAACAAAACGAACGCGATCGAACGGGTTATTGGGAACCCCCTCCTGGGAGTCGCATCATCTTGCTGGAAAGGAGGTGAACCCTACTCCGCCAAAGGGTGGAGGTGGGGCCGCGAGCGTCCGAATCACTTCTGATAGTGGTAGCGGCAGGCGGCGAAAATGACCCTTTCGCCTTCAATCTTGTAGACCATACGGTGTTCCGCGTTGATCCGGCGCGACCAGTACCCGGCCTTGTCGAACCGCAGCGGCTCAGGCTTGCCGAGCCCTCTGTAAGGGTCGCGCATGACCTCTTCGAGCAACTGCATGACGCGCAAGGCAATGCGGACATCCGTGCGGATCCAGAAGGTGAGCTGATCCCGAAAGTCCGGGTGGAGTTCAGCCCGAGTAGGGCGAGGCCGCTCACGCGGATCGGGACTTGGCACGCTTCAGCTCAGCATAGATCTCGTCCTTCACGTCGTCCCACGGGATCGGGGTGGCAGTCCCATCCTCAATGCTGGCGATCGTCGTCAAAAGGCGGAGGCCGTTCGCCGTACTGCCCAGCACGTACAGTGTCTCCTGGATCGACGACAACTCGGCCGCATCGATCATCGCGACGTCGGGCCGGCCCTTGCGGTGGATGATCACCGTCTCGCAGTCATCGACCACTTTGTCCAACAGCGATGCAAGGTTCTGCCTGGCGTGCGAGTAGGTCGTTTCCATTTCGGAGCCTCCTGTACAGGAGTACTGTACGCCTGTGCCTAACCCTGCTTCAAGAACAACTGCAGCTCCATCACCCCGTGGTCTTCGATCGAAAGCACCGAGGCGCCGCGCGGGGACGAGACGCCGTAATCCGAAAACTTGAGATCGATCGAGCCCACGACGACGATCAGGCCGTTGACGAGCTGCGCCTGGACCGGCACCTGCACGTCCTTTTTCACGCCGTGAAGTTCGAGCGTGCCGCTAAGCGTCACGTCCACCGCCTGGCCAGTGGCCAGCCCTGCCGGCAACTCCACCCTCGAAGTCAGCGTGAACGTGGAATTCGGGAACTTGCGGGTTTCGATGGCCTGGTCTCGGAGCTGCCCGTCGCGCAGGTTGTTATCGCTGGCGAGGGCCGTCAGGTCGCCGGTGACCGTGGCGCTGGT